>SVSN01000090.1 GCA_015064285.1 Oscillospiraceae bacterium
TGTCAAATTCAGTTTTATCGAACTGTTCTCACATATCCAGTATATCATCAGTATGCCTGTTTTTCCGTCATGACTGTATTTGTTTAGACGAAAAAATTCTCAATAAGTTCCATCTATATACAGTATAAAATATAATTATGAATAATTCAAGGTATCGGTTCAAACACGATCTGGTAATGATCCTTTTGTATTTAGTATGCGAACGCTCTTTGGTGAAATCAACGAAGTTTTTTTCAGCAACAAATATCAGAAAAGGGAACCCCCAGTCCCCCCTTGACAACCCCGCGCCCCATATAGTATAATAAATAAGATACCGAAAAAACAAAAAATAAAGGAAAACCCACAAATGCCGATTAAAATTCCCACCGGCCTCCCCGCCGGTGATATACTGCAGTCTGAAAATATCTTCGTCATGGACGAAACCCGGGCTATGCAGCAGGATATCCGTCCCCTGAAGCTGGCTATCCTGAACCTGATGCCCACCAAAATTACCACCGAAACCCAGATCATCCGTCTGCTCTCCAATACCCCCCTCCAGATCGAACTGACCCTTTTGAAAACCGCTACCCATGCATCCGCAAACACATCTGTAGAACACATGGAAGCCTTCTACCGGACCTTCGATGATATCCGGGAAGAAAAGTTCGACGGGCTGATCATCACGGGCGCACCTGTGGAAAACCTGGACTTTTCCCAGGTGGACTACTGGGACGAGCTTTGCGAAATCATGGCATGGTCCAAAACCAATGTGTTCTCCACCCTGCACATCTGCTGGGCGGCACAGGCCGGACTCTGGTACCATTACGGTATCCCGAAGCATGAGCTGAAAGAGAAAATGTTCGGCGTGTTCTCCCATGTACCGCTGCAGCCTGCCCATCCCCTGCTCCGTGGTTTTGACGAAGTGTTCCAGGCACCCCATAGCCGCCATACCGAAATCCGCAGAGAAGAAGTGCTCCAGTGCCCCAAAGTGGAAATTCTGGCAGAATCCGTGGAAGCGGGCGTGTATATCGTGGCCTCCAAGAAACGCCGGCTGTTCTTTGTCACCGGACACTCCGAATATGACGCAGGCACACTGGCCGCCGAGTATTTCCGCGACAAGAACAAGGGACTGCCCATTGCGCTGCCCCGCCATTACTTCCCTGCCGATGATCCGACCCTGCCTCCCAGAAACACCTGGCGCGGCCACGCCCACCTGCTGTTCTCCAACTGGCTGAACTATTTCGTATACCAGGCAACCCCCTTCGATCTGAAGACCATGGAACGGATTGATTAAGTAAGAGGTCAGAGATAAGAAGTAAGAAGTAATATACATTTGCAGATAAACGCTGCTTTCTTAGGGAAAACGGCGTTTTTTGTTTTCCCATGATTATTTCCCCGCGGAATCCGGTATTCTCCCCCACCACCGGCCACTGCGGACGAAAAAAATATTTCTTATCTCTTATTTCTTACTTCTTATATGGAAAACGCCCCCCTGTCCCGACAGACTTCCCACGGGGGATGTGGTATACTATCCTCACCCGGAAATACCGGAGAGAAAGAACAAAAAGGAAGGGGAAAATACGGCAGTATGTTTTTCAAAAAGGTGGAGGAATTCAAAAAGGTTGTGCGAGAGGTGGCTGTTGGGGAGATTGTGATCCCGGAAGAGCGAGTGCGGCGGATTGTACCGGATCCGGCACTGACGGCGCTGGCAGACAGTCTGACCCGACACGGTATGATTGAGCCGATTATTGTACGGCAGGAGACAAAAACCGACATTCTTCCGGACAGCACGGTGGGACAGGTAACGGAGAGAATTCTGGTGGCGGGAGAACGGCGGCTCAGAGCGGCACAGATCTGCGGCTGGGCGACGGTTCCCTGTATCTGCATCGAAGCGACCCAGACGGAAGCGGCAGTGATCGCAATTATTGAAAACCTGCACAGAGAGGATCTGAACATATTCGAGGAGGCGCTGGCGATCCGGTCGCTGATTGCGCTGGGAAACATGACCCAGGAAGTCTGCGCCCGGCGGCTGTCGGTGAGCCAGTCCTATATTGCCAACAAGCTGCGGCTGCTGCGGATGTCCCCGGCGGAACAGGAGCTGATTCTGCAAAACGGTCTGACCGAACGGCATGCCCGTGCAGTACTCCGTCTGCCTGACGAGGAAGAACGGCTGAAAATTCTGGAGATTTTTGCTGCCCGGCAGATGAATGTTGCGGCAGCGGAGGAATATGTGGAGTCCCTGCTCTGCGCAGCCGCCCGGCAGGACGAAATCCGCACAGCCGTCCGCCCGGATCAGCGCCACAAGCTTATCATCAAGGATATCCGCCTTTTTTATAATTCCATCGATCATGCGGTGGACGTGATCAAGCGCTCGGGCATTGCGGTGGAGTCCTCCCGCAAGGAGACAGATGCGGGGACGCTTATTGAGATTTTGCTGCCGCGCAAGGCGGGGTGAGGTTTCTTTGGGAATTTGGCTTTTCTTTTGGCTTACAGCGGTGAGGGGTAACTTTGACCAAAGTAGGGGAGTCTCACTTTGCTTGCAAAGTGGCCGGACGGGACTCAGAGGATGAAAGGAAGGGACTTCGGCAGTCCCTCCCTTCGGGATTCACCTTCGGTGAACCCGGACCCTCCGAGACCTCCCCTCTCCCTCTCTTGCCGGTAAGACAGCCATACAGGAAAACGAGAACAAAAGCTTTCTCCCATATCAAACCATATTAAAGAAACGCCATAGAATTCCCCTCACCCCTGTCAGCATTCAGAAACGCCATATGTGCGAAGCACCTCCGGGGATCAAAGGGGTGAAACCCCTTTGTCGTGGATACATAAGGCCCGCGAAAGGGCCTTATGCGCCGTCCGCGAGGACACCCCACGATGGGCATCGAAAAAACAAACCCGCTGTCAAGCGAACAAAAACCGAAAACTAAACAGCAAAGCCAAACCACCCCGCTGTCAAGCGAACAAAAAAGAAAAAACGCCGGATGTTTCACGTGAAACAGAAAAAAGCCGCCGCAGGCTCTGTGTTTCACGTGAAACATTTTTTATCGTTTTGTGAATTCCGCCCCTGTACCATTGACAAAAGGCTCCGCAGACAGTATAATATAGATGTATAACTATCTGCGGAGGTGTCACAATGGTCCGGTATACGGCAGCGTTTGCCAATCAGAAAGGCGGAGTGGGAAAAACCACTTCCTGTATCAATATTGCAGCGGCCGTGGCGGCGAAAGGGTACCGGGTTCTGCTGGTGGACTGCGATCCACAGGGGAATACCACATCCGGCCTTGGCATTTCCAAAAAAGAAGTCAGACATACCACTTACGAAGGTCTGCTGGGCGAGGCGGTACCTCAGGACTGCGTGCTGACCACCGGCGTGGAGAATCTGTTTCTGGTTCCGTCCACCATTCAGCTTGCCGGAGCGGAATTTGAACTGATCGATATGGAGAAAAGAGAAGGTCAGATGCGCCGTTTTCTGGACGGCCTTACGGAAGACTACGATTTTGCCATGATCGACTGTCCCCCTTCCCTCAGTATGCTTACGGTGAATGCCCTGACCGCTTCCGATGGGGTCATCATTCCCATGCAGTGCGAATATTATGCCCTGGAAGGGCTGAGCCAGCTGATGCTGACCATCCGTAAAGTGAAACAGCTGTACAACAGCAGACTGTCGGTGCTGGGCATTCTCATTACCATGTACAACGGCAGACTGAATCTGTCGGTGCAGGTGCTGGATGAAATCAAGAAATACTATGCCGATAAGCTGTTCCCCGAACCCATTCCCAGAAGTGTCAAGCTGACAGAAGCACCCAGCTACGGTGTGCCTGCTGTTCTCTATGATAAGTACAACAAGGGTACCCAGGCGTACGGGAAAGCAGCGGAAGAGATTCTCAGACGAACCGGGTTTACCGCGGGGGGCTGAAAGGAGCATTATCACTATGGCGAAAACAAAAGGTCTGGGCCGCGGCCTGGACGCAATCTTTGATGATAACAGATTCGGCGAAGAAACGGCGGACGGGGTGAAGACCATTCGGATTTCGTCCATTGACCCGAAGCCGGATCAGCCGCGAAAGAATTTTGAACCGGAAGCGCTGGCCCAGCTGGCGGACTCCATTGCGGCCAACGGTGTGCTGCAGCCCATACTGGTGCGGCAGACCGGTGAACGGTATGAGATCATCGCCGGGGAAAGACGGTTCCGGGGCGCCAGACTGGCGGGGCTGACGGAAATACCCGCACTGGTGCTGGAAGCGGACGATCTGGCGGCGGCACGGTATGCCCTGATCGAAAACCTGCAGAGAGAAGACCTGAATCCCTATGAAGAAGCGGTGGCCTACGACCGGCTGATGGAAGAATTCGGCCTCAGTCAGGAAGAAATCGCCGGACAGCTGGGAAAATCCCGTTCTGCGGTGGCCAATGCCCTGCGTCTGCTGGATCTGCCGGAAGAAGTGGTAAAAATGCTGGTGGACGGCGTGCTGACTGCGGGTCACGGGCGGACGCTGCTGGGACTGAAAGACCGGAACCAGATCGTGCCTCTGGCCAAACGCTGCGTCAGCCGGAATCTTTCCGTCAGAGAGATGGAACAGGTGGTCAAGCAGGCCAACCGGATCTACGCCGCCGAGCAGCTGGCGCTGGAAAAGGCTGTGGATACTGCCGGAGAAACGCCGGTGCAGGTGGACTACTTTGCTTCTCTGGAAAGCCGGTTCACTTCCGCTACCGGGAGACAGTGCAAGATTACCGAAACCCGAAACAAAAAAATATTCCAGGTGGAATACCGCGACAACGAGGATCTGGAAGAGCTGCTGAAGCATCTGGCCGGCTCTGATTTCTTTGACAATTATTGAGTCACCCCTGTGATGTGAAAATGAGGTGAGATCATGTTTGCAAAAATCTATTATTATCAGAATTTCACGATCCCGTCCGGCTTTGATTCTCTGGAAGTGCTGGTCTGGGGTGTGTTCATCGGCGTTACGCTGGGCGCAATCGCAGCCACCTTTGATAAGATTTTCTGTCAGCGGATGGTGAAAGCCCTGCTGGAACGGGGCGCACAGACACCGGAGACGGCGCTCTCCCTGCGCACGCTGGATATCCGGGGCAAATGGTACCTGCGCGGCGCTCTGCGGGAAGGCAAGCCCCTGCGGAAGGTGCTGGCCATTCCGGAAACGGCAGCCGGGGAAACCAAAACCGCCGAAATTCCCTTCTATATCCCGGAAGAAAAGCGGTTCCAGGCAGAAAACCGGTTCAACGCCGGTCATCGTCCTATCATGACCCTGATTCTGGCGTGCGTACTGATGCTGGTCACTGTGTTCTTCGTGCTGTTTATTGTGCCGGAGCTTCTGACCATGCTGGATAATTTAGTAGGCTTTGTGAAATACGGCGAATGAGAACGGGCGGACTGTGCCATGCACGGAAAAGCTCCAAATTATGATAAAACGGAAAAGGAATGAATACCATGCAGAATAGCAATACACGTTCCCGCAGAAGACGGAAGAACCACCGCCGCCACCACCGCAGCTTCGGCGCAGTGATGCTGACCATCATTCTGTGCGCGGCCCTGTGTCTGGCGGGGATCGTTGCCCTGATCTATTTCGCCGGTGTGCGCTATATTACGGTTAAAGTATCCGAGGAAGTGTATGTCAAGTTCCTCGGGATGGTGGATGATGACGGCGATCCCTACAAGGGACGGATCATCTACTCCGACGGCATCTCCGCGGAAGTGAATCTGGACAGAAAACAGATCACCTACTCCAATGGGGACATCTATGAAGGCGAACTGAGCAGCAATCTGCTGAAAGAAGGCTACGGGAAGATCCTGTATGCCAACGGTGACCTGTACGAAGGCAACTTCACCCACGATGCCATCGACGGCGAAGGGGTTTATACCTACGTAAACGGAGATGTATACGAAGGAACCTTCGCATCCGGCGTGAAGGAAGGCACCGGTGTGTATACCTTTGCGGACGGTTCTGTCTACAGCGGCAGTTTCTCCGGGGACAAAAAACACGGCGCCGGGGAATACAGCTATGCCAGCGGAGATCTGTTCGTGGGCACATACGAAAACGACCTGAAATCCGGCTTCGGCACCTATACCTGGGCCAACGGCGATACCTACGAAGGCAACTTCGCCGCTGACCAGAGAAGCGGTACCGGGATCTACACCTGGGCCAACGGCGAACGGTACGAAGGCGAGTTCCAGAATAACCTCATGAGCGGTGCAGGCGTATACTCCTGGCCCAGCGGCCGTCAGTATACCGGCTATTTCGAAAACGGTATCATAGTCCGCGCAGCCCAGGGGAACTGAGGAATCCGGAAGGATACGTTCAGCGGCACTCTTTCGGATGCGGGATACCTTCTTTGACGGTTTTCCATATAAGAACATACAAAACAAGGCTTACAGAACCGGATCTGCAGGCCTTGTTTTTTTGTTCAGACGTGTATTTCCGTCTCCATTCCCGAACGGAAGAAAACAGAAACGGGCAAAATAGGGCGGCGGCGGAGACATTGCCCGGTATTGCCGCCGATTGCCGGTGTTTTCCCGGGGAAAGGGGAAGAAAAACGGCAGACGGGATGCGGCAGGATCTGCGGCGGGAATGTGGTATCATACAGGCACAGGAAACGCGTATCTTTCCGGCGCTCTGCAGAGGCGGGACACGGTATGTCTCAGGAACGGGCAGGTAAACGGGGAAAGAGACGCTTCCGCAGATTCCGGGAAACCGGAAAATCTATATGCCGGAGGTACATACAGAATGGAGAAAGGCAAAAAGAGGCTGGGGGCGTTCAGGATCCCCGGGGAGGGCAGCAGGATCTGGAAACTGGCGGCGCTGTTTTTCGGCGGGCTGGTGCTGGCCGGAGGAAAGGTGCTCCTTGGCAGTCATCCGCTGGGACTGGCGGCCATTGCGGCGTCCGGGGGACTGCTTTCGGCGGCGGCTGTGTTTCTGGGAGCAGTGATGGGCTATGCCGGAACGGGCGGGATTCTGCCGCTTGCAGCTGCGGGGCTGTTTGCCCTGCGGGCGGGTGTCTCCCTGTGGATTGCGGGGGACAGGGTGCCTTCCTTTCGGAAGAAAAGCAGAAAAGGCAGCAATGGCAGAAACTGGCGGCTTTTCCACAGGAATACGCCGATTCTACGATATACGCGGACATCCGGCTGGCGGCGGGCGGACAAAGGAAATCCGGATACGGGACAGTCCATTCCGCAGCGGCGGAAAACCGAACCGGACAGCCCTCTGCCCGGCAGGGTGAAAACCGGACAGCAGCGGGGTATCTCCGGGGATGGGGGAGACCTGGCGGATATAATCGTCTGGGCGGATAAAAATCTCTTTGCGGAACATATCTTCCTGCGGATGGCCTTTGCGGCGCTGGCTTCCCTCTGCGTGGGTGCATGGTCGATTCTGGGGGGCGGATTTCTCTCCTATGATCTGTGGGGCGCGGTGTTGTCTACCCTGTTTGCACCACTGTTTACATATCTGTTTTATGCGGCAACGGACAGGCGTATGCGGGTATCCGCTTTCCGGGAGGCGGGGATTCTGGCATCCCTTGCGCTGCTGACCATCAGTCTGTCCGGTGTGCAGCTTCCTCTGGTGGGCTTCAACCTGGGGGAAGGGGCGGCGCTGGCGGCTGCGGTGCTGACCGGCGGTTCCTACGGTGCCATGCGGGGCGGACTGGTAGGGCTGGCCTGCGGACTGTTTCTGGAACCGCTGTATGCACCGGCATATGCGCTGGCGGGACTGGTGACCGGTGGGTTTTCCGCCGTTTCCAGTGAATCGGTCTTTGCGGTGGGCCGGGGCGGCAGCCGGTCTCTCGGCCTTCTGGGAGGCATGACGGCGGCCCTTGCCTGGGGGATTTACAGCGGCGGCTACAGCGGGCTTGCGCATATGGTGCCGGAAGTTCTGCTGGTGACGGCGGCAACCCTTCCCTTTTATGCCTACGACCGGCTCCGTCTGCCTCCCCACTGGTGCGGAACCCTGCCGGATACCGGACGGAGCGAGCGGGCGGCGGTGGCGGAAATGGTCATGGCCGGACGGGAGAAGAAACTGTCGGCTTTGGGAGACGGTATGCGCTCCATGGGAGAAATGCTGGGAGGCGTGTCGGAAAAGCTGGTACGGCCGGGGCCATCGGAAATGCGCAGTCTGGCGGAACAGTGTTTTGACGGGTACTGTGACCGCTGTGCCCAGAGAAGCCGGTGCCGGGAACAGGATTTCACCCGGTGGCAGGAAATGATGACCCGGTTGGGGACGGCGCTGACCGAGGACGGCGGTGTCTGCGGTGCGGACATTCCTGCGCAGTTGGGCAGCCGGTGTGCGGTCATGGGCAGGGTGCTGGACGAAATCAATGCGGCGGCGGCCCGGCGGATCGGTGAACGGCGCAGCGGAGACAAACTGCGGGTGGCGGCGGAGGACTACAGCCATATGGGCCGGCTGCTGGCGGAATCTGCCGCCCTGGAGGAAGAAGCAGGCACCCCGGACCGGGAGCTGACCGCCAGACTGGAACGGATTCTGTCCTGCAGCGACTTTTCAGCGGGATCGGTGTCGGTATACGGCACAAGACACAAGCGGATTTTCGTCCACGATATCGATCTGAGCGGTACCCGGATGGGCGGAGAGGAGATTGCCGCACTGTTCGGTTCCGTGGTGGGAATGCCGCTGTCGGTGCCGGAATTTTCTCTGAACGGTTCCCTGCTCTCCATGGAAATGCATACACTGGACAGCTGCCGGTGCGAATGGGGACGGGCGGGGAAAGCGGCGTCTGCACTGGCAGCTTCCGGGATGGCATCCGGTGGGAGAAATGGTGAGTTTTCCACAGGATCTGATTCCGACGAAGAAAGCGGCGTGCCCTCGGGAGATACAGTGGCCGCCTTCGCCGGAGACGGGCGGCAGTATATGCTTCTTTCCGACGGAATGGGCACGGGCAGAATGGCGGCGCTGACTTCCGGTATGGCGGCGGTGTTTCTGGAACGGATGCTGACGGCAGGGGCAGGGCTGGAAACGGCGTTGAAAATGCTGAACAATGTGATCCGGGCGGGCTGTGACGAATGTGCGGCCACTGTGGATCTGTGCGAAATCGATATGGTGACGCTGGAAGCACGGTTTGTGAAAAGCGGTGCGGCGCCTTCTTTTGTGATCCGCGGCGGCAGTCTGTTCCGGCTGCAGTCCAAAACGGTACCGATCGGGATCCTCCGTGCGCTGGATGCGGAAATGATCCGGTTTACGGTGGAACCGGGAGACGTGATCGTCATGCTGTCCGATGGGATCGCCCGTTCTTTCGAGGAATGCCCTTGGCTGCTGGATTTTCTCTCTACAGATGACGATGTACAACACGGCGATGTGCAGCGTGCGGCAGAAAAAATCGTGGAGCAGGCAGCCGCCAGAGGCGCAAGGGATGACATCACGGCCGGGGTGATGCGGATTATTTGAATTAAGAATTATGAATTGCCCTGCGGGAGTAGTGGAGATATGCTGGGGTAAGGGGGCGTGTATACAAAACCGCTGCACCAAACGAAATCCTGCAATCGGAAACCGTCTGTGGCGACCAGCAGGTATTCCCTTCGGGAAACCGACCGGCCCCTGGGAGCTCGATCGACTATTTCTTATAAGTTGGATCTCCAATGCCCTTGTGCAGCCGGGATTTTACAAGTAAAACCCGGGAATTGCTGAAACTATATCCTGGCGAAAAACCATTTTAAAGTTCTTTGCTTAGCGCCGTATGCGGCGCTTGGCTTTCATTTCAAGAAAGCGTTCCGCATCCCCCTAAAAAAGATCTGGAAAAACAAAAAAACCCCACAGAAAGCGGGGTTACCGGAAAGGAGTACATAGAATGAAGGTGTATATGCCGTTGGCGGAAGCGATTGTACGATATGGGGGCGGTGTTACGCCTCAGAGTCTGACCCGGCGCACAGATCCGCAAGCTCGTCCCGGGTATAGAGAATATTCAGGGCAGTCAGCAGAGCTCCGGCGTTCATGCCTGCAGGAAACCCGATCTTCCGGCACAGGGCATCCCGGCGGGCGGACGCATTTTCTCCCCCCGTGAGCCCCAGCAGGTAGAGATCCGTTTTGGTGATATCTCCTAACTTTTCCACAGGATCGATTTTTCCATCGGCCGGCGAAGGGGTGTCCTGCCCCGGTTCCCGGCAGTTTTTCACAGGATCCGTTTCCGGCGCCAGAATTTCCGGATGTTTTTCGGCAAGGCGGGTGAACAGATCTTCCAGCACCCGGTTGTCAATGCCCTCTACTCCCAGAAATCCGGCTTTGGAGCCATGGCGTTTCCGTCGCTCTTTCCCGGCGACCTGAGGTACGTACAGATTGTATACTTTCTCCGGCGGCAGAATTCCTTTCAGGAACCCCCGGATCACTTTGCCTCCTCCGTCGCTGTCGCAGAGCAGAATCACGCCGCCTTCTCCCAGCCGCCGGATCAGGGCAGTCTTTTCGGCATTGTTGAAGATCCCGAAGCCTTCGGTGGTGATGATAGGGCCGGAAATCACCTGCGAAAGCCGGGCTTTGTCATATTTTCCTTCCACAATCACGGGAATGCGGGTGTGCAGCATGAGAACCTCCGGTGTAAGAGATAAGATGTAAGCCAATGATGATTAACCTTTTTCAAAAAAGGACATTTCGTAGGGCGGGATGCCCACATCCCGCCGATGTAAAGTCTGGTATTCCACCATTCCATGCAGCAATACAGAAAGTTTTGCGGACAAATACGAACAAAATCGTATGTTTTAC
>SVSN01000091.1 GCA_015064285.1 Oscillospiraceae bacterium
CATGGATAATGTTCAGTTTGCATTTCAGATCCGTTTCCTCATAACCGCGGTCAGCCAGGAAATCAATATCCATACCGGCAATGTCCACCATACGCTTCAGCGCTTCCATGTCATAACAATAGGAGACTATACCGATTTTGATGGTGGGATCAACGGCTTTCATGGCACGGGAATACAATACACAGGTTCTGGCATATTCTTCCGGTCTGAACCAGCGATGTACCTCATTGTCCATTTCCCAATACTGCACATGATACGGTTCGTTCCGTCCATTGGCAATACGTGCCCTGCCGCCTTCCGTGGTTTCGTCACCATTGCAGTATTCCACCCAGGCAGCCGCTTCTCTGGCTCCGGCTTCTATATCCGCAAAATTGGGCAGATCCCGATCATGGCGTCCTTCCGGCAGACTGGGATCGTTCGGATCCATATCCATATTCTTGGGAGGAACATATTCGTAAAACCGCTTGAAGGGATGATACAGGTTCACGCAGATCATGGATTCACCGCCCACTGCCTCAGCATAGGTTGCCAGCTCATCGGTTCCGATGTCATTGTACTGATATCCACCCCAGAAATAGGAATACATGGGCGGACGTTCTGCACCAATACCATTTCGCCAATCATAGAAGGAAGCAAAGCAGCCGCCCGGCCAGCGAACGACTTTGGGAGCAACATACTGTCCAGCTTCCACTGCGCTTTTCTTGAATCCCCGTACCGCATCCGAGGGGGTGAGAGTAAAATCGTCGCAGATCACCGAAGTATGGGCAGGCAGCAAAAGTACAAAGGTATATCTGCCCTCACAGGGAACAGTAAAACCGGCAGATACCTGTGTGAATGTATCGTCGATCTCCCCAAGTACGCACACCGCCGCCGGATCGTCGGTTGTTCCTTCCCGGTAGAGTGCCGCTTTCAGAGTCTTATCTCCCGAAATATGCCGGATTTTCCCCTTGAAATGATAGGTAATGCCGGGGATACAGTATTTACCGTCCTGTGCAAGACCGCCTTCCCCGTCGCTGTTGTTGACCACTTTCATGGCATACTTTCCGTGGCAGGCTTCGGACACATATCCGATATGTACGTCGGCCATGGGAGAATCTTCGATTACAAAAGTGGAATCGTCCTCAATCGGCTGATATCCGGCCGTCCCGGGAAAAGCAAACCAGGCATTGTGTTCATAAGAAGAATGATACCAATCAAACACTCTCCAGTCGGTTTCACAACGGGAATTTATATCGTTTTCATCTTCCAGCAGATCATACCATATCTTGTTGATCAGGCGGTACGGGTAAAACGGTTCAAAACTGCGGTTGAACAGCATTTCGGCAGCCATTCCCTCCACCTGCAGGCCATACCCCAGTTCAATGAAGTTGGAAGCAAGCTTGCCGCTGATCGGGGTGGAATGATACTGTGTTGTAGCTTTCAGTTTCATATGGCTCATATATCCTTTCATAGTATGGATTTCTTTCAGGCTCATTCACAGAGGAACCCGATCTCCCCAATCGCCGCAGGAACTCTGGCGTATTCGTCCGAGAATCCTGCCCCGTCGGTTACAAAATTGCCAGGGCCGTATGCCCACTGGAGGGTGGGTACGCAGTGCAGCGGGCCGAAGCTGTTCCGGCGGGAGTTCACCAGTGTGATCCGCAGATCTTCCCCTGCTTTCACAGCCTCTGTCACATCTGCCGTCCAGGGTTCCCATGCTACCGCCTGTTTTCCGGCACTGGTTTCCACAGAGATCAGGGTACCGGTACCGTGGGGGATCTTCACAAGAATCTTTTCCGCAGCTTTATCCACATGACTGCCATATGCCTGTTCCGGGATCACCAATGTAACTCTGCCGCTGTAGAAAGGAAGATTCCGTTCTGCCGTATCGGTCAGGGACAGGGTTTCCGGCAGTTTCACCAGTCTGGATGCGCCTGCTTTGGCAATGACGCCGAACTGTCCCAGCAGATACACCGCTTCGATGTTGGTGGTTCGCTTGAAATCCGTAACGATGGTGATGATGTTTTCCCCGGTTTTCAGCGTACCTGCGGGAATCTCCATCTTCTTGAACGCATTGTCCACCCACCAGTCGTGGGGATCCGTATTCGTCAGCCGGACACCGTTGCAGTAGTATTCCTGCACTTCGGGACGTTCCCCGGCAAGCCACACCTGTCCTTCCGGCATTACATCCACATAGAAGGGATACTCCAGTGTCAGTTTTCCATAGGGCACGGTATATTTCATTTTGGCAAACCAGGGCTGCAGCATTTCCCCGCCGCGACGTTCAATCCCCAGACGGTCTCTGAGCCGGTTGTCGATCCGCAGAACCTCGTCCAGTTCGCCGAATTCCGTGTCGGTGTCAAACTTCATCCGGGTATAGTCCAGCACGCACACATTGGGCTCGTCCAGTTCGTAGGCGTATTCACCGTCCGTCAGCTTTCCGGTTTCCCTGCCGCAGGAAGGATTCCATACCGGCAGATTTTCTGCAGCCTGCGTAAACACAAGAATCATGCTGCCTGCCGCTTCCAGGGATACCGTGACAGCAATGCCGTTTTTCTCCTCTGTTGTGGGAAGCACATACCGTTTCCCGCTTTCCGGATCCCATACCTGTGCCTGATAGCCTTCCCCTGCGCAGAAATGCACCGCAATGCTGTCGGCAGAGTGTTCCGCATCGGTGTTCAGCAGCACAGCCGTATAGGCAGTATCGTCCTGTCTGGTCTGCAGGAATACCTTTTCCCCTGCATCCACATGGATTTTCTCTGCCCCGGCCATGGATTTCTGCATTTCTCGGATGGTTTCGCTCACCAGATCCAGCGGTACCTGTACGGCACCCAGTTCCAGCAGTTCCCGGTAGGATTCGGATGGCACACCGTTCAGGTACGCAGGCAGTTCGCCCGCAAAAATCACCTTACCGCCGTCTGCAAGGAATGTTTTCAGAATATCGTATGTGGTTTCCCGCATGGTCAGCATACCGGATACCACCACGATCTGATAGGATGCTTTCCCAACGTGCAAAAGGGGTTCCTGTTCCTTGCTGAATCGGTGGTTTTCCGCCACGATCTGTTCTTCGCCGTAGTCAAAGTCGATCCGGTTCCCGGTCAGGTGATGGAATGTCTTTGCATATACCGATTCCAGAGCGTGTACATCCGGATCGGTGGGGGAGATCCACTGAGCCCAGCCGATGTGGGAAAGGCCCCATACGGATTCGATGGGATTCAGCACCAGCACATCACAGCAGGCTTCTCCCTGTGTCAGCATCATGCCCAGTCTGGCAAAATAGGTTTCCACAAAATTATAGTCCTGCCAGTAGGGAGACTGATAGGAAATGCTTGCCGGGTAGTCACGCTTGCTTTCTCCTTCCATGGTGTACCAGGACAGGTGCGGGCAGCGGACGTTGATGCCGAACAGTGCCTGCCAGTCGCCAACTACTTTATGCTGACGGAGGGGCAGCTCCCAGCCGGTGCATCCGTACAGTTCGGACAGCATCCACTTTTTTCCGGTCTGGCGGCATACGGAGGACAGCTGCTTGGGTACCCAGTAGCAGAAATCCTTATCGGTCAGCATATCAATGCCGGGATAGCCCATGTTCTGATAGAACCGCATCAGGGAGCCGTTGGGCACGGTCTGGTTGGTCATGGAGTTTTCGTGGAGCACATGTCCCGTGAAGATCATGCCGTTTTTCTCGCACCATTCGTTGATGGGTACGGCGAATCGTTCGTTGAACAGATTGCAGCACAGATCGATGTAGTCAATACGCACCCTGCCCAGCTTTTCGCCGTCCGGACGGTAGAAAATCTCCGGCAGAAGGGGACGCACATCGTATCCGTACCGTTTCAGGAACTCGTCAAAAATATCATCCGTCCAGCTGATGGGACAGGTGCGGACGCCGTCTTTTTCCACGGTTTTGTCCATGGTGGTACCTCTGTGGGGTTCGTCGGAGAAAATCCCCTTGATGCTTCTGCCAATCCGGTCGCCGCAGCGCTTTTTGTATTCCTCGTGGGTCAGCTCGATGAACTTTTCCACAGCAGCATAACTCATGGTGTCGATGTAGGTGTTGCCGTTGTAGTTGGAGTTGGGTTTGTCCGGTACGATGCGGAAGGCGAGAATCTTCTTTTCGCCTCCACCGGACAGGGTATCCAGAACAGAAGCCGGATCTTCTCCTTTGTCAAGCGGCAGATATCCATACATGGTCAGCCGGTCTTCCCCGATGACAGCCGCAAAGGCATGGATGACATCCGCATCCCATACAAAGGACTCGGGCTCTGTTTCAAACAGGGTCAGCGATTTCATCCGGTACCGGGGATCTTCCGTTACCTTGCCGCCCGCACTGCCGCTGGGCCAACGGTCTTCGTCGTACAGCCAGACTTCCAGACCCTCTTTTTCTCCGGCGTCGGCTGTGGAATTGATCAGATCGAACCACTCGTCCCCCAGATATTCCGTGATCAGGCCGGAGCGGGAGTGCATGAAATAGCCGCCGAAACCCATTTCGCCGAGAATATGGGACTGGTGGATCAGCTCGTCTTTGTCCAGTTCTCCGTTCCATGACCAGAAAGGCTTGCCACGCCACGCGGCTCCGGGGTTCTGAAAGGCATTATATAATGAAGATAACTTCATATACAGTATCTCCTTTGTGTTTTTGTTTGATGAAATTATAGTATACCAGGTTGCATATGTCAAGTGCTTCCCGAAAAAACTGTACAATTACGCAGAAGTATATGGACAAATCAAAACTGATGTTATATAATATACATAGTATATCAATATTCACAAAAATACGGAGGTATCCTGATGAAAATACCTTATGCCCACAATCCGATATTGCCGAATGATACATTCGTTCCTGATGTAGAAGCCCATGTCTGGGAGGATGGACGGATTTACCTGTACGGTTCTTTTGATTTGCAAGGGAAGCGCAGCTACTGCAGTGACCGATACCATGTGTATTCTTCAGACAATATGATCGACTGGACAGATCACGGCGTATCCTTCACACTGGCAGATACTGACTGGGCGAAAGACTGCGGTGTACTGTATGCTCCGGACTGTGCTTTCAGAGATGGAATCTATTATCTGTACTACTGTGTCCCGGACGGACGGTGCGGCGTGGCCAAATCCGACAAGCCATATGGCCCTTTCGTGGATATCGGCCCCATTGCCCATGTACACGGCATTGATCCGGCGGTACTGATCGACGACGATGGGCAGGCTTACCTGTACTGGGGCCAGTTCGACAATGTGCGGGTAGCCAAACTGAAGGAAAACATGACCGAAATCGATCCGGCCACCATTACCCAGCCGCTGAGCGTGGCAGAACACGAATTTCATGAAGGCAGCAGCGTGAAAAAGATCGGCGGAAAGTATTATTTCCTCTTCACAGACACTCACCGGCACGGCGGCAGAGCCACTTCTCTCGGGTATGCGGTTTCTGACAATCCCATGACCGGCTTCACCTACGGCGGTGTGATCCTTGATAATTTCGGCTGTGACCCGGGCACATGGAACAACCACGGCTCCATGGAATGCCTCTGCGGACAGTGGTACATTTTCTACCATCGCTCCACCCATGGCTGTGAAAACTCCCGTCATGTCTGTGTGGAACCCATCACCATCGGGGCAGACGGCAAAATCCGGGAAGTCCATATGACCTCCTCCGGTGCCGGGACAGCCATTCCCACAGACCGTCCGGTGCCCGCCTGCCTGGCCTGTGAGCTGACCGGGCATGTGAGAATCGCCGGGGATGAAACTTCCGAACACACGCTGACCCTGCAGGAAATCCGCCCGGGAGACAGTGCTGTGTACCGGCAGATCAGCTTCCATGGAGAAAACACCTTTACCGTAAAACGCAGGACAGAAGGCGACTGCCGGATTGAAGTATGGCTGGATGGGTGGTATCACGCTTCCCTGTCTGGGAATGCCGGTTCTGTACGGATGGATGCTGTGTATGGAAACCACACTGTGACACTGAAATTCTATGGTACCTTCACAGATGCTTCCCTGAACGATTTTGTTTTTACAACAGAAAAATAACAAGAGAACGATATTGAAAGTTTACAGATTATCGTGCTGCTCTGACAGGAGAAAGCGAAGATACTTTTCGGCAGCAGTGCGGTTTTCATCTGTAGGGGATTCCCATAACCGAAGATGTTCATGCTGTTCCGGTGTTATGGCAATTGGTAAAGTTCTCAACAAAAAACACATCCAGTGCACCGGTTATTTTTAATCCCGGTGTAAGGATGTGTTTTTTCTATTCGTGTGTAAAACTGCTTCGGATTTATTCCACTATGTCAAACATACCGAATCCCTGGGAGTTCTTGCTGCCGAGTCCGGTGTGATACAGAAAATCCAGTGCCGCCGGCGTTCCTGTCAGAGTGAATCTGCCGTGCCATGCGGTGATGAAGGTACTTTTGAAACGGGTCGCACGACGGGTGAAACGGCCGCCGAGGGGGGCAGCGGAAAAACCGAAGCCTTCCTCTGTACCGTAATGGCTCATCCATTTCCGCCGGGCATTGCTTTCCACCATGCGGCAGAATATGTCTTCTTCCGGGGAGAAATAGGTTGTATGTCCGTCGGGTTCCGTGCGGTAGACCGTGATGGGAGAGAGGGTTTTTACCGTTATACGTTCTTTGTGCAGTCTGGTATCTCCCAGACGGAGGTTCTGTATTTCCACAGTATTTTCCCCCAGCCGTACAACCGGGTTTTTGGTGAAATACGAGAACAGAAGCGTAATGAACCGGGGATCTATACTGCGGATCTCCATGCCGGCGCCGGACGGGTAACAGAGCTGTCCATCGGCGATCGTATATGTGCCCGAAAGCTCGCTGAAGCAGAACAGCTTGTATGCTCTTCCGTCGGCGGTGCTGCCCGTTTCGTGGAGTGACCGGGCATAAACGGGATCCTCGCTCAGTGCATGATAAATAAGCCCCTGCAGTATCTCCGCGGATGCCATGGGCAGGCGGATACAGTCAGCGGCAAAAGTCAGATAAAGCTGCATTTGGTTCTCCTGTATGGAAAGCAGGTACTCGCAAACATTAAGGTGACCGGTGTATCAATCTCTAATATAGGTATGGAAAGTCAAGCCTACCCACCGTCTCGGCACTGACAAAGGTTCTATGTATCAATCTCTAATATAGGTATGGAAAGGATTTTATTACTGAAATGGAAAAACTTTCAGAAATGAAAAATAGTATCAATCTCTAATATAGGTATGGAAAGCTTTGATGCACGTAGTAAAGTATTCCTCATTGTAAGTATCAATCTCTAATATAGGTATGGAAAGGCGGTACAGTCCGCATGAAGGTCTTGTCTGTTATGCCGGTGACGGTAAAGTATCAATCTCTAATATAGGTATGGAAAGTGAGTATCCGGACGATGAAGTAAACAATGAGCATTCCGGCCAGGTGTATCAATCTCTAATATAGGTATGGAAAGAACAACATTATGTGTTCCCCTGTATTATACCACACATCCTATGGAATGTCAATAGGAGTTCAAAATAATTTTACGGCTGTTTATTTAGTGATATACGCCAAAAACTCTGTGTGCACAACCGGTTTTCTAAACTCTACTCTCCACAAACACCCATTTTCGCTAAATTTTTATTGACATTTTTCTTTCTATGTGCTATACTCATGAGAAAGTGAGGTGTTTTTGTTTGTTTACATCTGTATTTACGCCTGAGAATCTGCTTTCCTATGCCAAAACTCTCTGCCGTGAAAAGAAGCGTCCCGGTTATGACAGTATGACAGCAGACGGAACTTATGCCTGGCTGAGCATCAACGGAGACCGGGTCTGCCGGGAAATCAGCGACAGCATTTACCGCCCCATGCCCGCCATTGGATTCCGTACTGCCAAAACAAAAGGAGGTTATCGCAGACTGGTTCGTCTGACAATTCTGGATACTGTAATCCAGCAGCTCCTGCTTGATACACTCACACCGATCTGTGAAGACAGCTTCTCCGACAGCAGTTATGCCTATCGCCCGAGCCGCGGTGTTTCCGGCGCACTGTCCCGGTATATCGCCCTCTCCGGCACATACAGCTTTGCCGCAAAACTGGATTTTACAGCCTGCTTCGACAATATAGATCACAGTATTCTGGAAACCGCACTGCACCGTTTTTTTGATGATCCCAGGCTGATCTCCCTGCTCATACAGTATATCCGGCTGCCTGTTTCAGAAGACAATGAAATCTCTGTTCCGGAAAAAGGAATTCTGCAGGGAATGCCTCTTGCACCGCTCTTCTGCAATATCTATATGGACAGCGCAGACCGTTTTATGGAGGAAAAAAGCATTCCCTTCATCCGGTACGGCGACGATATTGTTCTGTTCGGAAAAACACCTGAGGAAATTTCCGCTTCCCGGGACGCCGTCTGCGCTTTTATCGAAAATGAATGTAAGCTCACCTGTCATCCCGAAAAATGCCGTGTGGATGCCCCTGTCCGGCTTACTTATCTGGGCCATCGCTTCGAATCGGATCGCCGGGGCATGATTGCCGAAGCCAATACAGAGAACACCAGAGTCACTTATCGCAATTGGCGGGCAGGAGAGATCACCGATCCCCACAAACGCATTGACATCATCAGCGACGGAATCCTGCGGCAGAGAGATTATGATCTTCTTTTTGAAACCGAAACCAGTGAAACCGACATTCCGCCCATGACAACGGATGTGATCAACATCTATTCCAATGTAATTTTCGACGATGGTTTTCTCCGGTATGCTATGAAGCATGGAATCCGGATAAATCTGTTTGATGATGAAAACAACAAAATCGGTACATTTCTCCCGGACAGACCAATGAATTCCCCTTCCCTGCTGCATAAACAGATTCTCGCTTACTATGATGACCAACATAGACTGGCACTGGCAAAAGAATTTGTGCTGGCTTATCTGCACAATGCCTGTCTGAATGTACGGTACCATAATAAAGAAACTCCCCTTCCGGAATACAAACAGGTACTGGCAGCATTGGAAAAGTACAAAAAGAAAGTAAAGGAAAACTGTGATACCTACGACGATCTTCTTCTGCTGGAAGCACAGGCACACCGTGAATATTACAGTTGCTTCGACCTTATGATTCAGGAAGAAGACTTTGTTTTTGACTGCCGCAGTAAGCGACCTCCGTTAAATGAAGTTAACGCCCTGCTTTCTTTCGGAAATACGGTACTGTACAATCTTCTGGCAACAGAAATACAGAAGACATCCCTCGATATTCAGGTAGGATTTCTGCATGCTGCCAACCGCCGGAGAGAATCCCTGAATCTGGACATAGCAGAGATGTTCAAGCCGCTGATCGTGGATCGTGTGATCTTCCGGCTGATCAACATGCGTATCCTGAAAGCGGAACATTTCCGGCACATGGACGGAGGAGCTGTTTATCTGAATGCGGAAGGAAAACGGATTTTTCTGCGTGCACTGTATGAAAAACTGGAAACGGTTGTCTCTGTCGGTGTTGACAAACAACGGATGAGTTATAACAGTATCATCAAAGAAGAAATACACAAGTTGATCCGACATCTCCGGCAGGATGTGAAATACAAAGGGTTCAGGCAGGTGAGATAAATGTTTGTGATATTATCCTATGATGCGGAAAGCCGCCGGTGTGGGAAACTGCGGAAGATCGCCAAACGCTACCTGCATCCGGTACAGCGATCCGTGTTTCAGGGATTTCTGACGGAGAAGCAATGCTGTTTGCTGAAAGAGGAACTGTCGAAAATACTGGATACGGAAAAAGATACCGCAGTTCTGTACAAACTGCCGCAGGCTGATTTTCTGCAAATTGATGAGATAGGCACATCCGACCGGCGCGAGGAGCATATTTTGTAGAATCATTTAGCGAAACATGTTTTTTGCTCCGTATAGTTTTTGTTATTTGCCGCTCGCACCATCCAACGTTGTGTTTTCCACTAAATTTTATAGCTTGAATTTTATTTGAATATCTATTGACATTCCACAGGATGTATGGTATAATACAAAGGAACACATAATGTTGTTCTTTCCATACCTATATTAGAGATTGATACATTTGAAGAAGAAATAGAACATTGACCCCAACATAAGGAGCATAACCTTTCCATACCTATATTAGAGATTGATACCGAAGGGAAAAGCATCAGTATACTCTGCTGCTAACTTTCCATACCTATATTAGAGATTGATACGGTTGAGAATCTTGATGAAATTGCTCATTTTTCCCTTTCTCTCTATGAGCTTTCCATACCTATATTAGAGATTGATACATTCAGTACAGGTCGCTTTTACTACTGTTTCTTTGTAGTCCTTTCCATACCTATATTAGAGATTGATACTGTTGCCTTCCGAAATCCGCGCTGTTCTGCTTCCCGAATCATGGCTTCAACTTTCCATACCTATATTAGAGATTGATACACACACTTCTCTTCGTTGGTAACGTAGTTGGCATCTTCGCTTTCCATACCTATATTAGAGATATCCCCAAAGAACGAATCCTGTTTTCCCGCAGGATT
>SVSN01000010.1 GCA_015064285.1 Oscillospiraceae bacterium
TGGACGAAGACTCCTGTATGGTTGACATCGCCAAGTTCTTCCTGGAATTCACCGTTGACGAATCCTGCGGTAAGTGCGCACCCTGTCGTATCGGTACCGTTCGTCTGCTGGAAATCCTGAACAAGATTACCGACGGCAACGGCGAAATGGAAGACCTGGACAAGCTGGAAGAACTGGCTAACTACATCAAGAGCGCATCTCTGTGTGGTCTGGGTCAGACTGCTCCTAACCCCGTTATCTCCACTCTGCGGTATTTCCGCGATGAATATATTGCTCACATCGTTGACAAGAAATGTCCCGCCGGCGTGTGCAAGAAGCTGCTGTCTTACGTTATCGACGCTGACAAGTGTAAGGGCTGTACTCTGTGCTCCAGAGTTTGTCCCGCAGGCGCCATCAGCGGTAAGGTTAAGGAAGCCCACGTTATCGACACTACGAAGTGCGTGAAGTGCGGTGCTTGTATCGAAAAGTGTAAGTTCGGCGCTATCTCTAAGAAATAAGGAAGGATACACATTATGAACATGATTAACGTGAAGATCAATGGTGTGGATTATTCCGTACCTGCCGGCATTACCGTTCTGGAAGCCTGCAAGTATGCCAACATCGATATCCCCACCCTGTGCTACCTGAAGGATATCAACGAAATCGGCGCCTGCCGTCTGTGCCTGGTTGAAGTTACCGGTGCCCGCGGCATGGTTGCTGCCTGTGTATATCCCGTTGCTGACGGTATGGAAATCCAGACCAACACGCCTAAGATCCGTGCTGCCAGAAAGACCAATCTGGAACTGGTTCTGTCCGCCCACGAAAAGAAGTGTCTGACCTGTATCCGTTCCACCACCTGCGAACTGCAGAAGCTGGCGCAGGAATACAAGGTAGACGAAGATCGTTTCTGCTACACCGAAAAAGAAGAAAAGAAGCCCCTGGACCTGTCTTCTCCCTCCATTCTGCGTGACAACAACAAGTGTATCCTGTGCCGCCGCTGCGTAGCTGCTTGTAACAAGCTGCAGGGCATCGGTGCCATCGGCGCTACCAACCGTGGTTACGACACAGAAATCGCTCCTTCCTTCGAAAAGGTTCTGGCTGACACCTCCTGCATCAACTGCGGTCAGTGTATCGTTGCCTGCCCCGTTGGCGCTCTGTACGAAAAGGACGACACCCAGAAGATTCTGGATGCCATCAACGATCCCACCAAGCACGTTGCTATCTGCTGCGCTCCCTCCGTTCGTACCGCTATCGGCGAATGCTTCGGCTATGAACCCGGTACCGACGCACAGGGCAAGATGGTTGCTGCTCTGAAGGCTCTGGGCTTTGACGGCGTATACGACATGAACTTCACCGCCGACCTGACCATCATGGAAGAAGGCTATGAATTCATCAACCGTGTTAAGAATGGCGGCGCTCTGCCTCTGATCACCTCCTGCTCTCCCGGATGGGTTAAGTACTGTGAACACTACTTCCCGGATATGATCGAAAATCTGTCTTCCTGCAAGTCTCCTCAGCAGATGTTCGGTGCTATGTACAAGTCTTACTTCGCAGAAAAGCTGGGTCTGGATCCCAAGGATATCGTATTCGTATCCGCCATTCCCTGCACTGCCAAGAAGTTTGAAGTAGGCCGCGACGGTCAGTCCAACGACGGTCTGCCGAACGTGGATATCGCTGTTACCACCCGTGAACTGGGCCGCATGATCGAACAGGCTGGTATCGACTTCAAGTCCCTGGCTGACGCTGACTTCGATTCTCCCATCGACATCGGTTCCGGTGCAGGCGCCATCTTCGGTGCTACCGGCGGTGTTATGGAAGCCGCTCTGCGTACCGCTGCTGAAGTTCTGGAAGGCAAGCCCCTGGAAAAGATCGACTTTGAAGAAGTTCGCGGTACCGAAGGTATCAAGTTCGCTTCCTACAAGATCGGCGATCTGACGGTTAACGTTGCTGTTGCTTCCGGCACTGCCAACGCTGCCAAGCTGCTGAAGGGTGTTCAGGACGGTACCTACAACGTTCAGTTCATCGAAATCATGGCTTGTCCCGGCGGTTGTGTAAACGGTGGTGGTCAGCCCATCCAGCCCGCTGTTGTTCGCAACAATGTGGATCTGAAGGCTCTCCGTGCTTCCATCCTGTACAACGCTGACGCCAAGCTGCTGGGCTACAGAAAGTCTCACGAAAACCCGATCGTTAAGAAGGTTTACGAAGAATTCCTGGGCGAACCCAACAGCCACAAGGCACACGAACTGCTGCACACCCATTACATTCCCAGAGGTCTGTAATTCTTAATTGCATATATCCGAGAAGCTCTGCCGTTTGGTGGGGCTTCTCTTTTTTACATCGGGGGAGTAGGTGCAGCGTGTTAGGGAGGAAAGACGCGGCTTTTGAAAAAGCCTGGCAAAACTTTCAAACAATTACAGCGGTTTTGTTGGGTGCAGGCAGAGCGTTACCGAGCTGACAGCGGTTTTCGGATGGACGCGGGCTGTTCGGGTTTGGTAGGGGAGCGTCAGCACAGGAGGGGTGGAATAAGCGGCTGCGCTTCGCTTTGTTTAGGTTGTGTAGTGGAACGGTCAAGTTCGACATTGGTTAGGTCTGGATTGGTTGGGGGTAAAGTTATGATTTGTACCGTAGGGCGGGATGACCACATCCCGCCGACGTACAGTTTGGTATTCGGGTACTTTATCAGTATTAAGGACGCTCAAACCAACATAACTGCAAAAAAGGACATACGGCTGCTCGATACAGTCTCGTATGTCCTTTATGTTTTTGCAAACTTATGCCTGCAGAGTCGCTTCGATCATGGCGTGTACTTTGGCTCTCACACCGGGCAGGTAGTTGTCGTCGTGAGGATACTTGGCGAAGGTGATGGGATCGATGCCTTCTTCCAGTGCTGCCAGAACGGCTTCCTTGCCGCAGAGGGAGGCAGCCAGCTTCAGCATCCGGTTGTCCATCAGTGCTTCGGTGAAGGCCTTCATGTGCAGGGAAGTGTAGGGCTGACCCTTGGGGCCGGGATATACGGCGTAGCAGTCTCCTGCGGGAACGAAATACTGACCGTCGGTTACATAGTAGGGATTGATTTCTTCCACGGAGAACTGGGAGTACCAGAAGTTGTAACCCCACTGCAGGAAGCCTTCAATATCATACTTCCACATCTGGGTACCGATGATCCGGGTACGGGACATGGGCATAGCAACGAACCGGTTGGAAACGTCAACGCCCTGGCTGCAGCAGTAGTACGTCCACAGGCCGGGAATATTGGCTTCCAGGAAGGGTTCGATGTGGTTGTTGGCGGGAATGGGATTGGTCAGCGCGCCGGTTTTGTAGAATTCAAAGTTGGACAGAGCGTCCATGATGGTGTATCCTTCCAGCAGATCGGCGATGGATGCCTTGGCGGCCTTGTAGGCTTCCAGATGAGCCAGACCCGGTTCGTCGGAAATGTGGAAGATACAGCGCTTGTCCGCACCGGCCAGAGACTTCATCTTGGCAAGGAACGCCTTCAGGAAGGCCCGGAGGAATGCGGTGTATTCTTCGGAGAGGGAATCGGTTTCCCAGCCGAATACCTTTTCCAGCTTGCCGTTTACCTTGGCTATGATCTTGGGCGCATGGCCTGCACCCCACTGGGTGAACAGGTGAGATACTTCAAAATAGTCTACGCCGCAGCGGTTGCACATTTCCACCCAGCGTTCCAGACGATCAAAACCGAACTTCCAGCAGCCGCATTCGGTCTTTTCTACGTCCACCAGCTGTACGGTGGGTCTTTCGCCGCCCACAGCGGTATCCAGCGGAGGCGTGAAGACAGGCATCAGAATCATGTTGATACCGTTTTCCACAGCGGTACGGATGTAGTTTTCGATGTAGCTCCAGTGCTTTTCGGAGAAAACTTCCAGTTCATAGTAGGAAGCGATGCAGTCACAGTGGAACCATTCGGTTACCTTCAGATCCTGCTTCGGCAGGGTGGCGGCGATCACGCGCAGGGTAACGGAGGTTTCCACATGGGTGATCCCTTCGTTGGTCTTGAAGCGGATGCTGATCTTGTATTCGCCGGGCGCAGCGTTTTCCGGAACCTTTACGGTTACGTACAGCGCACGCAGTTCCTTGTGAACTACGAAAATTCTGGCGCCGTTTTCGATGGGAACCAGCAGGTCGGGATACAGACCGGGTTCCTTGCGCAGGTAGTTGTCATCGTTCCGGTTGTGGTAGCAGGGCACACGAACGGGAATCTGTTCCACGGTTTCGATAGTGAAAGGCAGGCCGCCGTCGGAATCCAGAATCAGCTGACATTTGGGATCGTGACCGGTTTCGGTGGTGGTGTAAGCCACTTCAAAATGGTATTCTTCCCCCCGCAGCACGGTGTCGGATGTCAGCGTCGGCTTGCAGTCGATGCACTGATCCATAAAACACTTTTCATAGCCGGGAATCGCTTTCAGAAATACAGGCATGATATGTTCTCCTTTTGGGATGATTTACAGGTTGGCGGCAATCAGGGCGTTTACCTTCTGCCGCAGCTCGTGACAATACTGAGGACCGGCGGGACAGGTGCGGAAGGTCAGCGGGCCTTCACAGTCCACCAGTTCCATAACTGCTTCTCTGCCGCAGAGCTGTTCAGCCAGCTGCAGGGCACGCACATCCTGCAGGGATTCGGCAAAATAGTGGAGCCGGACACTTTCTTCCGGAAGTCCCTTTTTGCCGGGGTATACCAGGAACGCATCTCCCGCAGGCCCGAAATAGTTGCCCTCGGTGATGTAGTACGGGTTGATTACTTCTCTGGAACCGTTGGAATACCAGAAATTGAAGCCCCAGTGGAGGAAACCTTTGATGTTGTGCCGCCAGAGCTGGGCGCCGAGTACCCGGATCCGGTCGCCGGACATGGAGAAGAACCGGTTGGAGGTACCTTCGATGGTGTCGCAGCAGTAGTAGGTCCAAAGCTCCGGTACACCGGCTTCCAGGAAGGGTTCGATGGCCATGGTTTCCGGAATCGGTACCGTAATCAGACCTTTCGTGTAAAATTCCACATCAGAAATAGCATCGATCCGACGGTAGGGCGCGATCAGGTCTTCCACTTCGTCCAGCAGCGCCTTATAAATATCGATCCGGTTCAGGTAGGGTTCGTCGGAAATGTGGAACAGACACCGTTTGTCCGCACCGTCCAGGGATTTCATCTTTTCGATAAAGGCGGTCAGAAAAGCACGGATGAAGGTGCGGTACCCGTCGCTTCGGGGATCCGTGTTCCAGGGGAAGGCACGTCTGTACACTTCCGTGCCGTCTTCTTCCACCACGGTGGCCATCACCTTGGGGACAATCAGATCACAACGGGCATAGAATAGGTGGGAAACTTCAAAATATTCCGCACCGCAGCGGCTGCACATTTCCACCCAGCGTTCCAGTCGGTCAAAGCCGAAATGCCAGCCGTCTTTGTCCAGCCGCATATCTACCAGCTGTACGGTGGGCCGCTCGTGTCCGGCTTCTGTATCCATGGGCGGGGTGAAAACCGGGGTGGTGATGGTGTTGGTACCGGTTTTTACAGCCGTGCGGACGTAGTTTTCAATGATCCGCCAGTGTTCTTCGGAGAAAACTTCCACCTCATACAGGCTGGCCAGACAGTCGCAGTGGAACCACTGGGTCACGGTCATGGTCTGTTTCGGCAGAACGGCGGGCAGTACCGTGATTTCCACCGCAGACTGGGCACATACATTGCCGTCCATGGTGAAGGTCAGCGTAACGGGATATACGCCCGGCTCCGCGTCTTCCGGAATGTCCAGCACGCAGAACAGGGAGCGCAGACCGCCGTAGGGCACATGATAGGGCTTGTCCGGGGACAGCTTTCTCAGCAGATCGGGGTACAGCCCCGGGGTGGTACGCAGATAGGGTTCCCCCAGCTTCCACTGGAAAATGGGTTCTCTGACCGGCATCAGTTCCACGGAAGAAAGGGTCCAGGGCAGAGCACAGTCCAGTGTCCAGCGTACCGTGTACGCATTGGACCAGCCGGGGGCAGTGTCGGCGGTACAGGCGAACTGAAAACTGCACTGTTCCCCCCGGAGCACCGTCATGGCGGTCATGGGTGCTTTGTCCGCAAAATTTTCGTCATAGAAGCATCTTTCGGTACTGTGAATGGGTTTTAAGAGAATCATAACTTAAAAATCCGTTTCAATTTCATAGATACCGGCCTGGGATACGGGCAGCGGCTTCCTTTCGCCCATGTGACCGGGGGCATCGGGATACAGACCCACGGCATACCGGAAGTACAGGTAGGAGGGGATGGCGGACCATGCATGGCACAGACTTCCTGCGAAACCGAAGTCATCGCCGGCTTTCATGGTTTCCCAGAAAGTGGTGGCGTTTTCCTTCAGCATATGACCGAACTGCTTGGCAATGTGGCCAAACACAAACCGGCCGTACTTTTCCGGCTGCATCAGCAGGGCATCGTAACGGAACACACTGTGAGACAGGGTTACTTCCAGCAGATCGGTGTTGTATGCCAGATTTTCCAGAACCTTGTCCAGTGCATCGGCGGGACAGATACCGGCGCAGACTGCCAGAGACTGAGACAGCTGTGCCAGATGGGATTTTTCGCCGGTGGTGCAGTTGATCTTGGAGTAGTACCAGCCTGCTTCTTCATTATAGAAAGCTTTATGGCAGGTTTCATTCAGCTTTGCAGCCGCATTGGTGTACAGGCTGCCGTCTTTGCCGAGAGCGGCAAGAATCTTGCTCATGCTCTGGTAAGCCATGGAAACGAAAGCGTTCAGGGGCAGGTCATAGGTCAGGTTTTCTTCCACGGCGCCGATGCTGTTGGCCAAGCCATCCTGCCATTCGTAGAAGTTCCAGTATTCTCTTTCCTGCAGCATGGGAATCAGGCCGTTTTCGGCACTTCTTGCCATAAATGCACCGCAGACTTTTTCGCATACGGGCAGCATTTCTTCCGCAAAGGCAGTGTCACCGGTAAACAGAACATATTCCCAGAGCTGTACCAGATAAATGGCGCAGAAGCAGGGGATGGTGATAGCCACTCTGGCAGGGGAGCACAGTTCCAGGAAATTGTCGTCCCGGATGGACTGGGCGATCAGCCGGAGGGAAGCCTTGGGGAAAGCGGTTTCCTTGAAAGTGTAGTAGCCGCAGAGCATCTGGTTCCGGGAGTCCATGGTGTACAGTGCCTGTTCACGCCACGGGCAGTCTTCGTAATGCTCGTGCATGCACATCAGCAGCGTTCGCTTGCAGGTTTCATAGATTTCGTTGTGCATATGGTCGGCACAGCGGAAGTTTACGTCAGCAGTGGTGGGATAGTCGGTGGGGCAGATGGTGAGACGGTGGATTTTCACGTTACCATAGGCGTGGAGCTCCAGATACCGGCCGCCCAGACGGCGATGGGGATTCACAAAGGTGAACCGACCCTTTTTCGCAACCACACGGCAGGCAAAGTTCCGGCCGCCCACAAAAGAGCGCACCCGCATATCGTCCAGATGTTCACCCCAGCCGATGAGCAGTTCCGTGTCTTCGTCCACTTCCACATCCAGAGAAAGAATACCGGCTTCTTCCCGACCTACGTCCACTACGGCATAGGTACCGTCAAAACCGTCTTTCTTTGTCAGCGCCAGACCGTTTTCCCAGTTGGGAATGGTGCGTTCGCCGAAGGACAGGCTGGCAAACTGTACTCTCTTTCCCAGAGAATCGTTGGGCTTTCCTTCGTTGAAGCAGCCGTGGGCGATCAGCCGCATGGGGCAGGCATCCTTCAGAACCAGCTTTTCGATGGGACGGGGAGCAAGGGAGGGCAGAACCGCGGTTTCCACAGCTTTGCCGCAGGCAGGTTCTTCCCGGGTAGCATCATACTGGAAGGTATAGCCCAGCTGACCGGAAACCCGTTCCATTTCGCCGCTTACAAAATACGGATGGGGAGCGATGCAGGTGTCGGCAGAAGAATGGCATACATCCTTGCCGTCTTCGGTGATCACGTACAGAATGCCGGAGACTTCTCCTCTCTGGGTAGAGCTGTCCAGTCTCTGACCGTATCCGGTGATGGTCAGCTTGTTTTCCCCTTCAGAGAGAGCGGAAGTGATGTCCACTTCGTCATAAATCTTTACCTGATCCGGATAATCGGCAAACTGCCCGAAGGTGACCAGCTTTTCACCGATCCACAGGGAATAGTCGGTATGAGCAGTGATGTACAGCTTGTAGGTTCTGTCGGGAACTGCAGTCAGGGTTTCATAGCAGTTCACGTAGCAGTTGGGTGTGTCTTCCAGTCCGGCACACCAGATGTACTTGGCATTCTGGAAAAGTTCCATAGGTTTTCTCCTTATTATGTACCGTCTGCCATGGGGATGACAGACGGGTGGTGTCGGTTTTATGCAAATGTAGCGGCCAGCATCCGGTCGATCAGCTGGGCATAGGTCATGCCGCTGTGGATCATCATTTTAGGATACATGGAAATGGGGGTGAAGCCTGGGATGGTGTTGATTTCATTGAACACAAAGCCTGTGTCCGTGATGAAAAAGTCCACCCGTGAGAATACTTTGCAGTCCAGGGCACGGAAGATGGTTTTCGCGTATTCCCGGACGGTGGTCATTTCTTCCGCCGTGATCCGGGCAGGCAGAAAATAACCGGAAACATCGCTGATGTATTTGGTATCGTAATCGTAGAATTCACTGCTGCCCATGTCGATTTCCGCGGCTTCTGCAGCAAAGATCTCGCCGTGGTCTTCAAAAACAGCCACTTCGATTTCCCGACCCACAATGGCTTCTTCAATCAGTACCTTGCAGTCTTCTGCCAGGGCTTTTTGAACAGCCGGCGCAAACTGTTCGGCAGATTTGACCTTGCTTACCCCCACGGAAGAACCGGCAGCGCTGGGTTTTACGAACATGGGGTACCCGAAAGCCGCTTCGCATTTTACACGCAGTGCATCCAGTGCGGAGAGGTCTGCCGTGCGGCCGATGACCGCTCTGGCCTGCCGGATACCGGTATCCTGGGCAATGACGGATTTGGTGAACGCTTTGTCCATGCAGACGCCGCTGGAGGTACAGCCGCAGCCGACCACCGGAATACCGGCTACTGCGAAAAGACCCTGCACCGTGCCGTCTTCGCCGTATTTGCCGTGGAGAACGGGGAATACAGCATCACAGACCGTTTCGGTTACGGCTCCATCGGAGGCCGTGCAGCGGATTTTTCCGTCGGTCAGATCCAGAGAAACGGTCGGCAGTGTTTCGGGATGTGCGCACCACCGGCCGGAACGGATGTCTTCCAGGGGCCCGTCATACCGGTACCAGCGTCCCTCACGGGTAATGCCGATACAGAGCAGGCGGTAGGCAGTGCGGTCAATATTGGAAAGTACAGCATAGGCGGAGGACAGGGAAACGTCATATTCCGAGGATCGTCCGCCGAAAAGTACACAGATGGTTTTCATTCTTGTCTCCAAAGGGGATAGATGATTTCAGAAAGGGATGCCGGGATCAGTATTCCCGGCGGCGGGAAAGCATGTATTCCACTGAATCCCGCAGAGCCTGCCAGCTGGCGGTGATGATGTCGGGAGAAACGCCGACGGTTCGCCAGATTTCCACACCGTCGGTGGATTCGATCAGTACCCGTACCACGGAAGCGGTGGCGCCCGACGTCAGCACACGTACCTTATAGTCGGTCAGCCGCATCTGGGAGATCTGTGGATAGAAACGGACAAGTGCCCGGCGCAGAGCTTCGTCCATGGCATTTACAGGACCGTTGCCTTCGCCTGCGGTCAGCTCTTCTCTGCTGCCGACAGCGATTTTGATGGTGGCAATGGCAGACATGGATTCCCCTGCAGCCAGTGCTTCCGGAGAAAGATCGGCGCTGTTCTCCACCATAACCTTGAAGTGGAGCAGTTCAAAATACCGCTGCCGTTGGTTCAGCACTTCCTCAATCAGAAGGGACAGAGAGGCGGAGGCATCTTCGTAATCAAACCCGAGGGCTTCTCTTTCCTTCAGGATTCTGGCCAGTTCCAGCAGACGGGGAGAATCCTTGGTCAGATCTTCCGGCGGCAGATAGGAACGCATTTTATCTGCCAGAGCGGCACGGCCGCTGAGACTGCTGATGACAATGTTGCGCCGGTTGCCTACGGCGGCAGGATCCATATGTTCAAAGGAACGGGGCGCTTTGGTCACACCGTCGATGTGGGTGCCTGCCTTGTGGGTGAAAGCGTAACCGCCCACAAAGGGTTCGTTTTCGTTGAACGCACGGTTGGCTGCTTCATTGACGCTTCTGGCACAGGAGGTCAGTTCTTTCAGGTGTTCGCCGATGCAGTCGAATCCCAGCTTCAGCTGCAGTACGGGAATCAGGGTGTTCAGATTGGCGTTGCCGCACCGTTCCCCGAAACCGGAGACTGTACCCTGCACCTGAGAAGCACCGCTGAGTACGGCAGAAACCGAACCGGCAACCGCCATACCCAGGTCATTGTGGCAGTGGATACCTACCTTGCCGATGCCGTACTGCTGTACCACGGCGTTTGTCACCAGACCAATGGTGTCCGGCAGCATACCGCCGTTGGTGTCACACAGAATCACCCTGTCCGCACCGGCGGTAAAGGCAGTATCGATGACCCGCATAGCGTATTCCGCATTGTCGCTGTAGCCGTCAAAAAAGTGCTCCGCATCGAAAAAGACCATTTTCCCGGCAGATTTCAGAAACACAATGGTATCCCAGATCATCCGCAGGTTCTCTTCCGGCGTGGTGTGCAGCACTTCGTCCACCTGATACAGCCAACTTTTGCCGTAGATGGCAGCAGCCGGCAGCGGGCATTCCGCCATGGCACGGAGTGCGGCATTGTCCCGGCAGGCTTCTCCGGGGCGGCAGGTCTGTCCGAATACAACAGGAACGGCAGATATCAGTTTTTCCGCCGCCACCTGCCGGAAGTATTCCGCAGAAGCGCTGTCGGTGAGCATACCCACTTCAATATAGGTTACGCCCAGACGGTCCAGGGTGTGCAGAACGGTGAGCTTGTCCTCCGGGGAGAAGTCCACGCCGCAGCCCTGGATACCGTCACGGAGGGTTGTATCGTAGATCTCGATCTTCATAATTCCGTTTGGGCCGGAGCAGTACGCTCTCTGGCTTTGTCCCATTTGTTGATGGCGTTCAGATAGGCTTTGATGGAAGCTTTGATGATGTCGGTGGAAACCCCGCGTCCGGTGAACAGGGAAGTACCGGCACTGATTTTCACGATGGCTTCCCCAAGGGCATCGGTACCTTCTGTGATGGCACGGATTTCATAGCTTTTCAGTTCAATGTTTTCCGCACCGGCGATCCGGCCGATGGCATTGAAAGCGGCGTCGACCGGGCCTTCGCCGGGAGCAGCTTCCGTAATCTGCCGGGGCTGGATCTGACCGTCCTCCCCGGAAACCAGGGAAAGATTGTCCGCCAGCGTTACCAGTGCCATGGCTTTGATATGGTTGCCGGACTGAATCTGGAATGTGGAGAGACGATAACGCCCTTCCAGGGAGTCCAGATATTCACTGAGGATGGCACGGATGTCATCATCGGTGATAACCGCTTTCCGGTCGGCAATTTCCTTGAACCGGGCAAAGGTGGCATCAATGCCGTCTTCCCCGAAGGAATACCCCATCTGCCGGACTCTGTCGGCAAAAGCGTGTCTGCCGGAGAGCTTGCCCAGCTGGATGGTGTTTGCGGTCAGACCAATATCCTCCGGCGCCATGATTTCATAGGTCTGCCGGTTCTGCATTACGCCGTGCTGGTGGATACCGCTGGCGTGGGTGAATGCATTGGTGCCCACAATGGCTTTGTTGGGAGAAACGGGTACACCGGACAGGGAGGCAACCAGCCGGGATGTGGCGGTGATTTCCCAGGTACGGATACCGGTCTGCACACCATCGCCCATGGCATCCCGACGTACGGCGAGTGCCATAACCAGTTCTTCCAGGGGAGCATTGCCGGCCCGTTCGCCCAGGCCGTTGACGGTGCATTCCACATGGGCAGCCCCGGCGGATATGGCGGACAGGTTGTTGGCAGTAGCCAGTCCCAGATCGTTGTGACAGTGGACACCCAGCATTACCCGGCCTTCGTCAAAAGCGGGGATTACATGGCGCAGACGGGAGAGAATGGCGAAAAATTCTTCCGGTGTGGTGTAGCCTACCGTATCGGGAATGTTGATGATGGTGGCTCCGTTTTCGATGGCGCAGGACACCGCTTTCACCAGGAAATCCCGGTCGGTTCGTGTGGCGTCTTCTGCAGAAAACTGTACTTCCTCAAACAGGGAAGCGGCATATGCTGTGTTTTCTGCAATCCGTCTGAGGGCCTCTGCACGGTCGATGTGGAGTTTATGTTCCAGATGGATATCGCTTGTGGCGATAAAAATATGGATCCGGGGATGGGCGGCATGGGCAAGGGCACCGGCGCAGGCATCGATATCGCTTTTGGTGCACCGTGCCAGACCGCAGACCACACTGTTTTTTACAGCACCCGCAACCCGGCGGACGGCTTCAAAGTCACCCTCGGAAGCGGCAGGAAAACCGGCTTCAATCACGTCCACACCCATGGCTTCCAGACGCAGGGCGATGTCCAGCTTCTGGCTGATCCCGAAATGGACGCCGGGGGTCTGTTCACCATCCCGGAGGGTGGTATCGCAGATTTCTATTTTTGTCATGTCGTTATTCTGATAGGATAAGACGGCTCTCAGAAGAGCTGATTGTCGCCCATGATTTCCGGCTTGTGGATCATGGAATCGGCTTCGGTGATTTCCCGGATCACACGGCAGGGATTGCCTGCGGCAAAGGAATTGGCGGGAATGTCACGGGTCACAACAGCACCGGCACCGATTACGCAGCCGTCACCGATGGTCACGCCGGGACATACCACTACATTGGCACCGAACCAGCAGTTGTTGCCGATGGTCACGGGCTTGGCATAGCAGAAACGGGTGGGTTCGCCGGCAGCATTGCGCATGAGCTTTCTCTCGCTGGCGATCATGGGATGGATGGGGGTAACGATGGTGACATTGGGGCCGAAGTTGCAGTCATCCCCGATGGTCACAGGGGCATCGTCCTGGATGGTCAGATTGAAGTTGCCGAAAAACCGGTCGCCGATACGGGTATGTACACCGTAATGGATAGCGATGGGGCCCTGTACAAAGCTTCTTTCGCCGAAGTGGGCAAAAATCTGCTTGACAATTTCGGCTCTCTTTTCGGTTTCGTCTTCAAAAGTACGGTTGTATTCGGAACACAGGTTATGGGACTTCAGCTTGATGGCACGCAGTTCGGGATCGCCGGGACAGAACAGCACGCCGGCCATGATTTTTTCTTCTTCGCGGGTCATGATTGCAGTTCCTTTCTGAATGTGTTGGTATAAGATTTTCGTGAGGAGACAGGGGATCCCCTCCGGCTGATGGATTATGACTTTATTGCGTTTGGTGGGAAAACGACTCCCGCCGCAGTACGGCGCACCGCTTGTGGCCGCTGTAGTCGTACAGGGCTTTTCCCGTCAGGCCGCAGGCTTTCCCCATTTTCAGTACCGCATTGGACTGGGCAGCACCGTGCTCGAACAAGATGGTACCGCCTTCGGTCAGATGGGAGAGGTAGTTCTGCAGGATGGCTTCGTACAGGGAAAGGCCGTTGCCGCCGTCGGTCAGGGCTGTAGCCGGTTCGTGGGCCAGTTCCGGCTCCAGGACGGTCATTTCGTCCGCAGTCACATACGGCGGATTGGACAGGATCAGATCAAACTGTTCTTCGGGGGGGAAGATGTCTTTTCTGACATCCCCCTGCAGCAGGGTTACACGGTTGGTCAGCCCCAGTCGGGTGAAATTTTCCTCCGCCACTGCCAGTGCATCCGGGTACAGATCCACGGCGACTCCTTCGGCGGCAGGGCAATAGTGGAGGACGGAAGCCAGTATGCACCCGCTGCCGGTACACAGATCCAGCACGCGGACACTTCCTTTGGTACGCAGAACGACATTGGCAGCTTCTATGGCGGCTTCTGCCAGAATCTCCGTATCGGGACGGGGGATCAGACAACCTTCTCTGACAACAAACGGCAGACCCATGAATTCCCATGCGCCCAGAAGATACTGAAGCGGGTATCGGGTACTGCGTTTTCCCACAGCTTCCCCGAGGGCAGGGACGGGGATGTCTGTATCCATGTCAGCCCGCCACAGACTGCGGGAACGACCGGTAAAATGCTCCGCCAGAAGCAGGGCTTCCCACAGAGCATCCCCGATCCCGTGTGCCTCCAGACAGGCTGCAATCTGCCGGACGGTCATGCCTTGTTTTCTCCGGCATCGGTAGTTCCGGCAGCTTTGGGGTCTGTCCAGGGTGTGGTTTCTTCTCTTTTGTAGCCGATTTCATCCAGCTGCGCCTGCACTTCATCCCGGAAATCCACAGGAATGGCGCCCAGAATGGCTTCGATGGCAACGGAAAGCTGTTTTTCGTCCGGTTCTCTGGTGGTGATTTTCTGCATCCACAGACCGGGTGCGGAAACGATTCTCGTGAAGAGATTGCAGTGTTTGCCGGCGTACATGATAAATTCAAAGCCCAGACCCACGATCAGAGGCAGGGTGATAAACTTGGAAGCAACCCGGATCCACATGGTATCCCAGGTCAGGAAAGAATTGACGATGATGGAGATGATCAGCATCACGAAAATGAAGCTGGTGCCGCAGCGGGGGTGGAAACGGGTGCATTTTGCAGCGTTTTCAGGGGTAAGGGGAAGACCGGCTTCAAAGCAGGCTACGGATTTATGCTCCGCTCCGTGGTATTCGTAGGTACGGCGGATTTCCGGCATGAAGCTCACCAGCCATACATATGCCACAAAAATCAGCATCCGGATCAGCCCTTCGATGATGCTGCGGAAGGGACCGAGAACGCCGCCCGTGAGAATATCCAGACCCTTGGTGGCGTATGTGGGCAGCAGCAGGAAAAGGCCTGCGCCCAGCACCAGACCCAGTACCATGCCGATACCGGAGATAATCTGGAACATTTTGTCCCCCATTTTTTCGGAGATCCATTTATCGAATTTGGTTTCGGGTGCGTCGTCCTCAATGCCCAGCATTTCCATGGATTTGGTCAGGGTGTTCATACTCAATATCATGGATTCCACAAAATTCACGCAGCCGCGGATGATGGGCAGACCGCAGATTTTATACTTTTTACGGATGGAGGTAAAGGCAGAGGGGCTGGTGACGATTCTTCCGTCTTCTCCACGGACAGCCAGGTTTACATCATTGCCGGATTTCATCATAACGCCTTCCAGCACAGCCTGTCCGCCTACAAGTCCCAGACGGGATTTCTTCTGTTCTTCCATTTGGTTGATCTATATCCTTTCTTCTGTTGGTCTTCAGTGAGACAAAGATCGCCATTCTGACAATCCTTCTTTATATTATAGCACAATCCGGATAGGATGTAAAGACAGGCGGGGAACTGGGTGTAAATTTTCTTTTTCCGCAGGGGAACATTGCCGGTATATTTCCCGCTTTGTGCGCATATTCTATAACCACAATGCCTCCTGTCTGCAGTGCTCCGCAGATTCCGGAGGCTGAAAAAGCGTTTCTCCTGTTTCCGTTTACGGCTGCGGCCGGACAGGGGGCGCTTTTTTCATTTTGGAAGAGTTTTCCCCCTTTTCCGGAAAACAGATGGGAAAAGTTCACAAAAACCCTTGACAAAAGCGCTGTTTTAGTGATACCATAGAATCGTATAGCTGTACCCGTTTCCGGGCAGCTGAAAACGAAAACAATATTTCTGTATATACGAAAGGAAAACATCATGAAAGCATACGGTAAGAAAGTCTGGCTCATTCCCGATACCTTCCTGAACTCTGTTTCCAAGAACGACGGCATCAGCCACGAAGCCATCTGTGTAATCAACACTTCCGATGTGGACGCTGAAATCAAGCTGACTCTGTTCTTCGAAGACAGAGACGCCCGCACCGATTTCTCTTCTTTCTGCGGTGCTATGCGTACCCACCACATCCGTATGGACAAGCTGCGCAATGCTGACGGTCAGCCCATTCCGAGAGACACGCCCTATGCGGTTCTGGTAGAATCCAATACCCCCATCGTTTGCCAGTACTCCCGTCTGGACACCAGCGCTGCCGAAATGGCTCTGATGACCACCATCGCTTATCCTGTGGAAGACTGAGTCCGGAGAGATTCTGACAGAGAGGTGTTGTGATGGCTGTGCTGACCCTGGCGAAGCTGACCTCCTCCCAGACCAAAATTTTTCCGGATACGGCGGATGTGCCGGTTTTTGCGGCTGGGGACGCTTTCTGTGACGAACCATATCATATCCAGCTGGCGCTCCGATGCGATACCGTGCAGTTTCTGCCGGTCAGCGTACAGGTATTGTCGTCTCTGCCTGTGGAGGTGTACAAAACCGGATTTGTGCCGGTGGTGCATCCTATGGGACAGGCCGGGCCGGAAGGATATGCCCGCATGGAAGCCGGACTGTATCCCGATCCGCTGTACGCCCGTCCTGCCTGCCCTGTCGTGGAAAAAGCAGGACAGATATGGCGGGAAACGGATACAAAACAGACCATCAATCTATCGTCCTGCAATACGACGGCTCTGTGGATTACGCTGAACGGGGAAGGAAAACCGGTACCGGCGGGGGAGTATCCTGTAACGGTGCGTATCCTTTCTCTGCTGGACGGCGGGGAACTGCAGACGCTGAACTGTCGCCTACGGGTGCTGCCATACAGGCTGGCGGAAAACCGGGTGTATTACACCAACTGGTTTCACTGCGACTGTCTGGCAGATCTGTACGGGATCGAAGTCTGGTCGGACAGATTCTGGGAGATCCTGCCGCACTGGCTGAAAAATGCCGCAAAACACGGTATGACCACCCTGCTGACGCCGGCTTTCACCCCACCCCTGGACACACCTGTGGGTCACGAGCGCATGAATGTGCAGCTTGTGGATATTACACTGTGTTCTGACGGAACCTGGCAGTTTGATCTGGCAAGGCTGGAGCGTTTTCTCCGGCTGGCCATGGACTGCGGGATCCGGTATTTTGAGCACGCCCATTTCTTCTCCCAGTGGGGCGCCGCCCATGCACCGAATATTTATGCCGACACCCCTGAAGGGTACCGGCGGGTTTTCGGCTGGGAAACGGATGCCGCCGGGGAAGAATACCGTGATTTTCTGGCAGCATACCTGACGGTGCTGAACGCCATGTCGGCCCGGCTCGGTATCCGGGACAGATGGGTGTTCCACATTTCCGATGAGCCCTCCCCTGAACATCTGGAGAACTACCTGCGGGCCAAAGCCCTGGTGGAACCCTTTGCAGGTGCCTGTCCTCTGGCGGATGCCGTGTATTTTGCGGAATATGCGGAGAATGGATCGGTGCAGACACCGGTAGCGGAGATCCGGCAGGCGGACGCATTCGCAGAATCCTGCGGCAGTGACCGGATGGATCCCTGGCGGACGGAGAAGGTGCCGTTGTGGCTGTACTATACCGGCGGACCCAGCAGGGTTACCAACCGGATGCTGCCCCATACCCATGCAAGAACCCGTGTGCTCGGTGCAATTCTGTATCGTTACGGTGCCGTGGGATTTCTGCACTGGGGCTATAACTTTTACTATGACCGGATGTCTGTAGGACTGTTCAATCCCCTGAGCGATCCCTGTGCCTACAAGCAGATGCCCGGCTCTACCTATCTGGCCTATCCTGCCCCGGACGGAAAACCGATTCCCTCTGTGCGGGAAATGCTGATGGGAGAGGCCATGTGCGATCTGCGGGCGCTGTGGAAAGCGGAAGAGGTGCTCGGCTGCGACCGGGTGCTGGCGCTTCTGGAAGAAGTGTTCGGCGGGACGGTGACCTGTCAGACCATCCCGGAAGGAGAGGTTCTTCTGCAGCTGCGGAAACGGCTGGCGGAAGCACTGTCCGAATGATAAAAACCATCAACCAATAAGGAGAAAATACCATGAATCTTACTTTTGATCTGACCGGCAAGGTTGCTGTTGTGACCGGCGGCGGCGGTGTGCTGTGCTCCGGTTTTTCCAAGACTCTGGCTGCAGCAGGCGCCAAGGTTGCCGTATGTGACCTGAGAGAAGAAGCTGCCAGGGCTGTTGCCGATGAAATCAATGCAGCAGGCGGATGCGCCATCGGCGTGGCTATGAACGTACTGGACAAGGACTCCATCATCGCTGCCCAGAAGACCATCGTGGACGCTCTGGGCCCTGTGGATATCCTGCTCAACGGTGCGGGCGGCAACAACCCCAAGGGTTCCACCAGCCGTGACAACCTGACCCCCGAAGAAGTGGCCCAGCTGAACGAAAACGGCACCATCGAAGGTGTTAAGACCTTCTTTGACCTGGATCCCGACGGCATCAGCTTCGTATTCAACCTGAACTTCCTGGGTACGCTGCTGCCTACGCAGGTATTTGCCAGAGACATGGCTTCCACCGGCGGTACCATCATCAATGTGTCCTCCATGAACAGCTTCCGTCCTCTGACCAGAATTCCCGCCTACAGCGGTGCCAAGGCTGCCGTTTCCAACTTTACCCAGTGGCTGGCCGTACACTTTGCCCCCGTTGGCATCCGTGTAAACGCCATTGCTCCCGGTTTCTTCCTGACCGAACAGAACCGGAACCTGCTGCTCAACCCCGATGGATCCCTCAGCCCCAGAAGCGAAAAGATCCTGGGTCACACCCCCATGAACCGTTTCGGTACGCCCGAAGACCTGGACGGCACACTGCTGTGGCTGGCTGACGACAAGTTCTCTGCTTTCGTGAACGGCATCGTGGTTCCCGTGGACGGCGGTTTCGCTGCCTACAGTGGGGTATAAGCCGTGATGAAGAAGTTTCTCTGCGTCCTGCTGGCGGCACTGTTTGTGCTGTCTTTCACCGGATGCGGTATGAAAAGAAGTGAATTCGGCGGCAAGCCTGTTTCCCTGATGCCCAAATATGTGGGCGAAGGGGTGGACGATCCCTTCTACCAGTTCACGGAAGACGATTTGGTGGTTCGTATTGTGTACGACGACGGGCAGATTGCCGATATGGAAGACGGCTTCAAGGTAACGACAGAAACCGACAGCGGCTTTTTCGATATTCTTGTAAGCTGGAACGGCCTGGAAGGGGAACTGATGATCCCCATCGGCAAGGATAACTACCAGAAATACAAAGCGGAACTGGAAGCCAAGCGTGCGGAAGTGGCGGCCGAACAGCAGGCTGCTATGGACGAAGCAGCGGCAGCGGCAGAAGACGCACTGGCAGGATCCTGACAGGACGAAAAGAACCGGAGACAAAAATCTCCGGTTTTTCTTATGTATTTTTACACCGGTGCCACTTCCGCCAGCCGGATCAGGGTTTCTCTTTCTGATTCGTATACCACAAAGGCTGTGCCGGTTGCCGGGTTTACGCAGACATCGCTGTAGCCGCCGGAAGGGTTCAGTTCGAGTTTGTCCCAGCTTTCGCCGAAATCCGCAGAACGGGACAGGGTAAGATGGACACGCCCCTCTTCGCTGCAGCAGTTGGAGAAGTACAGTGTGTCCCCGTCGCTGCACATCCCGCCTGCGCAGATGGGGTCGGGCAGGTTTTCATCGTAGTGCAGATTCTGCCAGCCGCCGATGCCTGTGGGGCTGAGGGCGGTCAGTCTTCGCCGGATGGGGGAAACGTGACGGGAGTTCATGTGGATTCCCCGGGAGGTTTCCGCCAGACAGGATTCATTGGGATCTACGGTACCGAGGATCTCTGTGGGCAGAATCTCCCCGGCGTGCCATGTCAGCCCTTCGTCATCGCTGTACACGGTGGCACAGACGCTGGGATGGTGGGCAAAAATGTTTTCGATGTTGCTGGTAAGCCAGACCGGAATGAGAATCCGTCCGCTGCGGGTGACCAGAGCGTGGCCGGGGCCGGTGGCGGCTACAGTCCAGGCGTACCGGGGGCGGAACTGTTCAAAGCCTTCGCCGATTTCCCGCTTTTCCGTCCAGGTTTCCCCGGCATCGGTACTGATTCTGCAGAAGATCCGCTTGTAGTTTTCCAGCCAGACAAACACGATCTTCCCGGAGGGAAATACGGCCATGACCGGGTTGTTTACGGTATTCTTTCCCTCGCCGGAGGCAATATACCGTTCTTCCGACCAGGTCTTTCCGCCGTCCGTGGATTTTTTCATGCCGATTTCGGATACCGACCAGTCGCTAAGTCCTCTGCGGCATTCCCAGTAGACGAGCATGGTTCCGTCCGGCAGCACGGCAATTCCCGGAATCCGGTTGTGGCAGTAGCCGTTTTCCCCGGCGGTGTACAGGATTCTGTCAGATAGAATTTTCATGCATCCACCCTCATTCTGCTGTGATGTTCAGGCAGTCGTCCGCTTTGACAAAATGGGAAAGACCGCCAAAGTCTCCTACCCACAGATTGTCCGCAAGAACCGCATCCTTTACGTGATCCAGACGGATCCTCCAGTCTCCGGGATGCCACTTGGGAGCGCAGGGACTGTGGAAAATCCGGTTGCCGGTGAAGACCAGATCCGCACAGGAATAAGCGTACAGAACGGGCGTATCGGGAGAGTCAAAGGTATTGCCGACAATGCGGATGTGCTTGTGGAAGGGCAGGTTCACATCCGGTTCGGGCACCACGGGGCAGATGCTGATCATGCCGTCGCAGAACTGGTACATGGAGGAAAGGCATACATCCGTGAAAACGTTGTCCACGATTTCCACATCGTGACATTCGCCGGATTCAAACCAGTAGTTGGAGTCCCCGGCCACCAGAATGGCAGAACCGGAGGAAGAGAAATAGTTTTCCGCAATCCGTACAGGCTGGGGCGTGGAAACCAGAATCCCACGGGCCCGGCAGCTGCCGAAACGGTTTTTGGTGCAGATAAAGGCGGCGGTGTGGGTGAGGTTGTCCAGCGCCAGTGCTTCTCCCGCTTCCGCCAGTGCCAGTATTTCCGCAGGCAGGGGGGCGTCAAAGGTCAGCGTGAAGGTGTCCTTGTCCTCCAGTGTATAGGAAACCACCTTCGCTTCGCCTGCCTGGGACATATGCTTCCGTTCGATGAAGGCGATGGTGTCACCTGCTTCCGCCCAGTAATGGAAGCCGCAGGCCTGATGATGCCGGTACTTGCAGCGCAGTGTGCGGTCGTTTACCACTTCATCTGAGGTAACACAGCAGCTGTGCACGTTGATCGGGTCGTCCATCAGGCCAAGGAAGGTACATTCGGTGATGGTGACGGTACCGCTGTTACAGGTGATGTGCATCCCGTCATCCCGGCCGTTTGCCACCTTCCGTCCGATTTTCGTGTTGGGAACGAAATGGACACGGCGGTAGGTCAGGTTGTGGTTGAACTGGGCCAGACAGCCAAGGCCGCCGCAGGAGTATACCGTGATGTCTTCATAGGTGATGTCTTCACATTTTTCATTGAACATCCCGGCGTGGATACGGGCGTTGTGACGCAGGACGAAAACATTCCCCGGATTGGTGGCAGCAGGCTGATTTGACCATACCCGATAGACAGAACCGCCCAGATCTGCCATTTCCTTTGGCACAAAATTATCTCCGGAAGCTCTGGTGACGCAGCGGTTGTTTCCGTCAAACTGGATCTGGCTCTGCCGATTCAGGGAGTACCATTCTCCGGCCCCTGTATCAAATTCGATCCAGCCGTTCTCAAACCGGTGGGGGAACAGGGCAGGATCGATGTACAGATCCGCATAGCCTTCGCCGCAGCCGACAACGGTTCCTTCGGCCACCAGCGGCTTTTTCCAGTCGATGACAAAGTCCCGCATGGTGATCCGGCAGCAGTGATCCATGGTCACCGGCTGCATCTGTCCGGCGAAATACAGGCGTGCACCGTTTCCGGTCAGAGTGCAGTTTTCCATATCCTTCAGCCACAGCCCCAGTACCCGGTACGGCATTACGTCGGAGTTGGAGATCCGGTAGTCGGCGTACATTTCTTCGTGGGGATTCAGGTAATAATCAGCATCCTCGAAGATAAACTCCGTGTCTTTCGGATACTTGCGGAACAGACCGCAGAGTGTCAGTGTTATATCGGTTTCCGGCAGAATGCCGTGATCTTTCAGATAGATTGTGTTCATAAAAGTCCTTTCTCCGGGAATCCGGCAGAAGTATTCATACCCGTCACAGGCTTACAGAGTATCGGATTCCGGCGGCAGCAGGGACAGACGGGCAGCAAAACCGCCTCCGTCTTCCATCAGGTGCCAGATTTCTCTTTGCCAGAAGCTGTCTACGGTCCAGAGAAGCATACCGGCGAACCCATGTGCCATAGCGGCATCCCGGATGGCTGTGATGGTTTTTTCGGCCATGGCAAAATCGCCGGTGCGGCGGTTGGGCTTGAAAGAGCTGAATTCTCCCATGATGACCGGCTTTTCACGCAGCAGGGCGGCCGTTTCTTCCGTATTCAGCAGCATATTGGCATAGTTTTTCCGGAAAGCTTCCTCCCCATCGTCCGGATCTTCACAGTACACATGCATATCCAGAAAATCCAGGGGCATCCGGAGATATTCCAGCCCGGACAGGGGCAGGCGGTAGTCTTCCAGTCCTGTATCAAAGCCGAAAGCCGTTTCCATGCTCTTGCCCACTGCCGCCATGGTGAAGGTTCCCTCGCAGAGAAGCTTGGCGGGTGCGGCGGCTTTTACGGTTTCCCGGAGCTTTGTGAAATACAGATAAGCGGCTCTGTTGGCCAGCGCCCGACGGGCAGCCGGATCCGCCATATCGTATTCGCTTCCGTCGTACAGGCGATAGATTCCCTCGTGCTGATCAAAAGGCGGGAAAATTTCGCCGAAGCAGAATTCGTTCTGCAGCTGTACGGCAAACAGCGTGTTCAGCAGTGCCGGATCCGCCTGACGGATTTCGTTCAGGAATTCTTCCACCATGACCGCTTTGGCCTGGACAGCATTTTCATGGAAGTATACCTGCATCCGGTCGCAGCCGCCGGAGAGGGTCTGGTAGTACCGGTTGCCGGGGATCTCGTTGTCACCGAAATTGGGGAGCACATAGAAATCATATTTCCGGCACAGACGGAGAAAATGCAGAACATTTCCCATGTAGACCGGATCAAAGGTGCGGTCGTTGTGGTCGGGACCGCCGGAAAAGCCGGGATTGATTTCGTTCCGGCCGCCCATGATGAACACCCTGACCACATTGTACCCCAGTGCGTGCATCTGCAGAAGCATGGTTTCTGTGGTGTACGGATCGTACTCAAAGGGTTCAAAGGTGGAATGGTCCCGGCCGGACAGTCCGATGAAATTGAAGCCGTTGACTGTAAAGCGTTTTCCATCCTTCAGGAAGTATGCCCCTGCCGGATCCGGGCATATGGCAATATCCGGACGGACGGGCAGAATGTCTTCCGGGCAGAGCGGATGAATCCCCGGCAGAGAAACGGAAACCGCCTCAGCCCGTTCTCCATCAGTTCCCGCTGCAGTCAGAAGAAGCGTTCCGGTATGCCCATCAGAAAGAAGCAGGCGGTTTGCGGGAAATGCGGTAAAAACAGGCTCCGCTGCGCCGGGGATGGTGATGTAAACACCCGAATACTCTGTATCAGGGCGGTATTTCCAGGTGATGAGAGTGCCCTCGTCGGTTTCATATGCCTGTGCAAAATAAACGGGACGGATTACTTCCATAACAAGTCTCCTTTCGGGAATCGTGCAGAAAACGGTCTGCCGCCGGATGTGGCGAAGACAGACCGTTTGTGTGCTTCGATGGGAATATGCTTACTTATTGCCGTAGGTGCCTTCGGTATCGAATACTACGCCGGAGTCTTCCTTGGCCTTGGAGTTCTTGATTTTTTCCTGCAGGTGTGCCCAGAATTCTTCGCCGTCGTTCTTGACTTCTACCCACTGGTTGGTCCAGGAGGAGAGCATCATGGCGTTGCAGATGGACAGACCATTTACACCTTCCATACCGGGAGCCAGCAGGGGTTCGCCGTTCAGGATGTGGTTGGTGAAGTTCTTCAGGATACCAACGTGCTGTTCACCATGGCCGGTTTCGATCTGCAGTTCCACAGTTTCACGGGGAATGGAAGCAAAGCCCTGTTCGGAATTGTAGGTGAATTCCCGTTCGTCAATTTCCAGCTTGGTGTACATCAGCTTGCCGGCTTCGTAAACCAGCTTACCCTTGGAACCGGTGATTTCCAGACGGTTGGTGCCCGGGAATTCGCCGGTGGTGGTGATGAACACACCGGTAGCGCCGTTTTCGTATTCAGCCATAGCGGTTACGTCGTCTTCCACTTCGATGTCGTGGTACTTACCGATGGCACAGTTGGCAAAGATCTTTTTGGGCATGCCGAAGATCCACTGCCACAGGTCCAGGTTGTGGGGGCACTGGTTCATCAGAACGCCGCCGCCTTCGCCTGCCCAGGTTGCTCTCCATCCGCCGGAGTTGTAGTATGCCTGGGTACGGTACCAGTCGGTGATGAGCCATACGCATCTCTTCAGTTCACCCAGTTCACCGTTCTGAACCATTTCGCGCATCTTCTGGAAGAAGCCGTCGGTTCTCTGGTTGTACATGATTCCGAAGGTCAGTTCCGGATGTTCTTCAGCCTTTGCCATGAATTCGTATACCTTCTTGGTGTATACACCGATGGGTTTTTCGCTGAGCACATGAATGCCTGCGTCCAGAGCGTCCATACCGATGATGGGATGCAGATAGTGGGGGGTGGCGATCATCACGGCGTCGATCTTGCCGGATTTCAGCATTTCCTTGTAGTCGGTAAAATAGGCGATGTCCGCGTCACCGCAGAATTCCTTTGCCCAGTCCAGACGATCTTTCTTTACATCACAGAGAGCGCCGATTACCGCACCGGGAACTTTACCCGCAAAAAGATTCTTCAGATGGCCGGAGCCCATGTTGCCGAGCCCTACGATACCAAAACGTACCTGTTCCATAATTGCCTCCTTGCATATCTATGGCAGAGTGTAACCGGAATCCGCAGACACCGGTATGTACTGTTTAAGTATATCATAACCGCAGAGGGATTGCAATGCACTTTTGGAAAAATATACAGTTTTTTTCTTGCGGACAGCCGGAATCGGGAATAATGCAGCGGAAATTTGTATAAACAGGACAGGAAAACCTTGCAATTCCGGAGGAGATATGCTATACTTTTTTTCGATAAAGTAACAGAAGAAAGGGAAAAAACCATGAAAACAAATATGCGGAAAACACTGGCACTGCTGCTGCTGATTTCCATGCTGACATCTGTCGTATCCTGCGCAGGCGGACAGACAGAGGAAACCACCTCTGCGGATGACACGACAGCGGCTGTGGAAACGGAAACCGAAACCGAGGATCCCAGAAACGTGCAGGATGAAGTGCCGGAGCTGGACTTCGGCGGTGCGGCATTCCGCAGCATCGTGCAGGAATCCACCATTTACGATATTTACATGGAAGAAGAAACCGGTGACGGGCTGAAGGATGCGGTATTTTACCGGAATCTGGCAATCGAAGACCGGTTCAATGTTGTCATTGAAGAGGCACTGGCTCTTTTGTATAATGAACTGTCGCCCCGTGTGAAAAAATCCATCCAGGCCGGTGATGACGAATTCGATCTGGTGCTGGGGCAGATGGAACAGTCCGGGAAAGACGCCCAGGAAGGCATTTTCCGCAACTGGTATGATATTCCCTATGTGGATTTTGAAAAGCCCTGGTGGCCCAAGTCCATCGCAAGAGACGCTGCCACTGTCAACGGCAAGATGTACAACACTGTAAGTGACCTGTGTGTATCCTATGCGGAACAGACCTGGAGCATTGTGTTTGACAAGGTGGAAGCGGCCAATTACGGCGTGGACGGGATCTATGATATGGTACGAAACGGCGAATGGACTGTGGACAGGCTCATTTCCCTCACCGAGAGTATCTATACCGACACCAATGGTGATGGTATGAAGGACGAGGACGATTATTACGGGTATGTATCCGGTATGAACGGCTGCCTGCTGCTGTCCTATTTCTACGGTTTTGATCAGCGTCTGGCAGTGGTGGAGGATCAGGCAGTACAGATGGTGCTGAACACCGAAAAGGCGGCTGCCATCTGTGACAAGCTGTATGCTCTCCATTATCAGTCCGCAGGAACCATGGTTCCCAAGAGCGGTACCTCCAATCTGGATCTGTACACCCCCTTCGTGGAAGGAAACACCCTGTTCTGCCCCATCCAGCTGCAGTATATCTACAGCCAGCTTCGGGATTATGAAAACGACTATGGTGTGATCCCCACTCCCAAGTGGGATGAAGCGCAGACGGAATACTACTCCACCTGCGATGCCGGTGCCAACATCATGGCAATTCCGGTGACTGCCACAAACGATGAAATGATCGGTGCAGTGGTGGAAGCACTCAGCGCCTACAGCTGGCGTACCGTTCTGCCCGCATATTATGAAATTGCCCTCAGCGCCAAGTCTGCCCGTGACGAAGAATCCGTGGAAATGATCGACCTGGTACTTTCTTCCCGCGTGATCGACTTTGCCTACCTGTACGACGGATGGACCGGCTGGGTATTCAAGCTGGCAGACTTTGTGAAGGCCGAAGGCGCATTTGCCAGCACATACACCAGGCATGAAAAAGCCATGCAGACCTATTACGACAAGGTATTGGAATTCTTCTACGAGGAATGATCTTCCAATACTACAGATCCCCCGCTTCTTTGCCGGAAACGGGGGATTTTTGTATGCTTTTGTACGGGCGGTTTATTCCAGTGTGATGACGGTGTCGAACAGATCTTTGTTTGCCTTGATTTTTTCCGCACTGCCCACAGCGCACAGATACTGCTGAGGCAGAACCGCATCGATGATGTCGCCGGCGGCACGGAATGCTTCTTCGGTGATATCCAGGGTTTCTTTGCGGTCAGCCAGAATGTCTTCAAAGCTGCGGCCGGTCATATGGCAGGTGAAGGAACGGTCGATTCTGCCGGCGGGGGACATGGGCCGGTCAATGGAAGCAAAAGTACCGATGATGTACCGGTTCAGCTCTTCGGCAGGCAGATCGGTTTCTCTGAGGTATGTGCCGGTGCCGCAGTATACCGTATCGGTTTCCGCCAGCTTGGGGTCGCGGTAGGAGTAGAAGTACACGGACGCATCGTCAAAGCCGCAGCCGCAGCCGTAAGCGCCGCCGGATACACGGATCTTCTGATACAGGTACTCATAGCTTGCCGCCGTGCGGACAACCCGCAGGGAGCCTGTGTATTCTTTCCCGGCTTCTGCCAGATCCCCGCAGCGTGCCAGATAGGTCACCTGAGAGGAGATGGCAAGCCCTTCGTTCTTCTTAACAGGTACCAGCGGTTGGGCCTGGCCCAGATCTCCGTGGCAGATACCGTCGAAGGAAGCGCAGAATGCAGGCAGTCCTTCTTCCAGGGCGGCGTACCCGGCTTCATCCGCACCTACGCTGACCAGCAGACGTGCGGGATCAAACAGGTATGCAGCAACTTTCTTCAGGCCTTCGGCTACCATGGGACCCTTTTCGTCATAGTTCTTCAGTACATCCTGCAGGAACCAGTAGTAGTCCAGGCCGCCGGTCAGCTCGCCGAACAGGGCGGAGGGCAGGTAGTAGGACTGGGCACGGGCAAGAGCGATGCTGTGACCGCTGTTCTGAATCTGGCGCTGCTTGCCGGATACGGTTTCCGCAATGATTTCCCGCAGACGCTTCAGATCGTCAAAGTGGGTGGTACGCAGAATTTCAGAAGCGGTTTCCAGTGCATAACCAACCTTGTCGGCCAGCACCCGGAAGAATACGGTGAACAGGGGTGTATAGTCTTTGGGGTTCTTCCACTGACGGTAGGTGGGCAGACCGAAGCCCAGAGAACCGGTGTACATCTTCATTTCGATGACCAGATCGCTGTAGCTGTGGGCGTCGGTATCCATCTTGCCCAGTACCTCGGTCAGAAGACCAAGATAGGGCAGGTATTCTGCGGGCAGCTCCGGTACGGTAAAGCCCAGTCTGCCGTAGGTGATGCCGCCGGTTTCCACATCGTGCCAGATGCCGGGTACACCGCCGATGGTCCGTTCTTCGTTGGACAGAGGCGTGGTTTCGTAGGGAATGTCGTGCCGGTCCAGAACGGGGATGCAGTGCAGCTCTTCGTAGGTGGGTTCCGCCTGCTGATATTCCCGCAGGGCTGCGGTTTCGGCGATGATGGTTTCGATTTCCGCATCGGACAGGGATGCCTTGTAGGCTGCCAGTTTTTCGGCCAGTGCTGCGCTGGTTTCTTCGTTCATGCCGGGCTTCGGGGCGAGATGGAGCCACAGGCCGTGGATGCTGTTCAGCAGATATGTCTTCAGCAGGTCTTCAAAATAACCGGTACCCACCTTTTCCCGGAGGGCGGCGTATACGTCCAGTACGTGCAGGTTGTCGAAGATCTTGTCTTCGTCATAGAGCCAGCTCTGGAGCATGCTGATGGCATAGTGCAGACCCTTGGGAGATCCGCCGTAGTCAGCTTCCCGGAACCGGAATTCGCTGCGGTTGAGGGCGGCCAGAATGGCTTTTTCCGGGATCCCGTTTTCGATGAGAGATTCCAGAGACTGCCGGATCACAGACTGGAACTTTTCGTAGTCTTCCGTCCTGCAGTCCTTGGCGGCAATGACGAACATTCCCTCGATCATGTGGGTTTCGATACCGCCGTATACATCGGAGCCGATGCCTGCATCCAGCAGAGCCTGCTTGATGGGCGCGCCGGGCGCATCCAGCAGTACTTCACCGAGGAAGTCCCATGCGGTATTGGCCATCACATCGCCGCTGTCCCCGCAGGCTGCTGCATAGGCAAAATAGGACTTGCCGGCAGGATCTTCGTCTGCGCCGATGGGGTAGTTTACGGTGATTTCCTTTACGGTACCGAAAGGCTTCTGTCCCTCTACCTCGGTTTTCGGGTCGATGGCGTCAAAGGCGGACAGGTAGTGCTCGTCCATCCATGCCAGACGTTCTTCGATGTCCATGTCGCCGCAGAGGAAGATATAGCTGTTGGAGGGGTGATAGTAACGGCGGTGGAAGTTGAGGTAGTCCTCGTAGGTCAGGGTGGGAATCACAGCCGGATCGCCGCCGGAGTTGATGCCGTAGGTGGTGTCCGGGAACATCTGCTGCTGCAGGGTCTCAAACAGGACAGAATCGGGTGAGGACATGGCGCCCTGCATTTCGCTGTATACCACACCGTTGATCTTCAGTTCATCTTCCGGGGCATCCAGTTCGTAGTGCCAGCCTTCCTGCTGGAAGATCTGCTTGTATTTGTAGATGTTGGGATAGAATACAGCATCCATGTAGACGTGCATCAGGTTGTTGAAGTCGGTGTCGTTGCAGGAAGCTACCGGATAGAGGGTCTTGTCCGGATAGGTCATGGCGTTGAGGAAGGTGTTCAGGGAACCCTTGGCCAGCTGCATGAAGGGATCTCTGGCGGGGAAATTCTTCGAGCCGCACAGAACGGTGTGTTCGATGATATGGGGCACGCCGGTGGAGTCCATGGGAGTGGTGCGGAAGGCGGCGCAGAAGGTTTTGTTCTCATCGTCACCGGACAGCACGCAGATTCTGGCGCCGGACTTGTCATGCCGGAAAATCAGACCCAGGGATTTGACATCGTCAAGATATTCTTCCCGCAGCAGCGTATACCCGGGGGTGGCACCCAGCTGAGCGGAGGAAGTGATGGATTTGGACATTTTTTCAGGATTCCTTTCGGTTGTATATGTGTTGAAAACTGTGTTTTTCTGTGGTATGATTATACTATAACATATCGACAGAAGTTTGGCAAGTTTTGTTTGTAAATTATTATGTCTGGCAGGAGGGATTTTTATGAGGATTCTGGTAACGGCTTTTGAACCGTTCGGCGGAGACAGCGTCAATTCGTCCATGGCGGCGCTGGAAGCTCTGCCGGATTCGGTTTCCGTGAAGGGACAGTCGGTGTCCGTTGTCAAAGCCGGGATTCCGGTGGTGTTCGGACAGTGCGGGAAGGTACTGGATCAGCTGCTGAAGGAAATTTGTCCCGATGGGGTGATTTCTCTCGGTATGGCGGCAGGCAGAGGGCAGATTACGCCGGAAGTATTTGCGGTCAATGCCAGATATGCCCGGTCGGCGGACAATGCGGGACAGTGCTATCCCGTGCTTTCCCCCTGTGATCCTGCAGGTTCGGAAGCATACCGGAGTACTCTGCCGGTGGAAGCAATGTGCAGCCGGATGCAGGATGCGGGGATTCCAGCAGGTCTGTCCTTCACGGCGGGAACATACGTCTGCAACGATCTGTTCTATCATCTGATGAAAACCGCTGCCGTGCCTGCCGGATTCATTCATGTGCCCCAGGCAGCGGAGGAAGCACCGGAGGGCAGAGCTGCCATGGCACAGGCGGAGATAAACAGAGGCATTCTGGAAGCTGTCACCGTCCTTGCGGAGAAGCTTGTCGGCTGATTTCTCCCGGGACAGAAATATTTTCCAGGGCGCACAGCCACCGCTTCAGCTCGGGCGCACCGGAAAAGCCGCCGATGGAACCCTTTGCGAAAACTCTGTGACACGGTGTCAGAAGCAGGATGGGATTTCTGCCGCAGGCATTGCCCACAGACCGGGCCGCGATGGGGCTTTCATACCCCAGCATCATGGCGATCTCCCCGTATGTCCGGGACTGGCCGTAGGGAATCTGCCGCAGTGCCGCCCAGACAGATTTCTGATAAGGTGTGCCATGATCCTCCATAGGCACGGAAAAGGTGTGCAGTTCCCCGGCAAAATAGGCAGTCAGCTCCTCTGTCAACAGGGCGAGGGTGCGCCGGTTGGCGGCATCGGTCGGTTCGGCAGGGGGCAGTGTTCCGAAGGGGGAGAGGGAGGTCAGCATGCCCTCCGTCAGGGTTCCTGTAATGCAGAAGGGAATGCCCGGTGCCGGGGCAGGAAAGTCTGTCAGTGCGGTGCTTTCCGTTATGCCGCAGGCGGATGGAATGGAGAAATATTCAGTCATGGTGTCCTCTCTGAACAGTACAGATAAGAAGAAGCCGTCAGACCGTGGAATGACACGGAGAAAACGGCTTCTTTTTGTTTGTCAGTCAAGTCGCTTGTCATACAAGTCGCTTGTCATACAAGCGGGAAATCGGCTTCGTAGATCCGGCCTTTTGCATCACTGTAATAGCAGATGCCGTGGCGGAAGTCGATCCATTCCGCTTCGCAGTCGTACCCCAGGTCTGTCAGATCCACATGGCAGAGCTGCACACCCGCCGCCGGATCGATGACCCGCAGGGACGGGTGAATGTCTGCGTTGAACCCTTCGGAGGAGTAGATTCTGCCGCCGTGACAGCAGGCTCCCTGGATAAACAGGTGGTAATCCGTGTCAAACCAGCCAAGAATATCCTCTTCCCGCAGGGTCACAGTGGGAACGCCGAAACGGGGGCTGCATTCGCCTTCGGCCAGCCGTGGCAGACGGAAGGTAAAATACCGGGTCACGTGCTCTGCGTCCCGCATGGTGAACACATGGAGCAGATTCTTTTCGGTATCAATGACGAAATTGCCGTAGGGGCGCACGTCAGGCTTGTCCCCGGCGGATTTCCACAGGGGTTCGTGTACAAAACCGATCCGGATCACCTGTACCAGTGTGGTTCTGAAGGAATCTTCGGTCTGCTGGAGACGGTACACACAGCATGTGCCTTCCAGCCGGTCTTCCGCTTTCGCATAGTTGTTGTACAGATTGGCGTACAGGAGCGGGAAAGTGTCGTCCGGGGCATAATATTCCGTCCCGAACACCACGGCGTTGAAATGAGGCACCACCGGGTCGGCAGGATCGGTGCGGAACTGTGCGAGAAGGGGCAGATCGGCAATTTCGGCGCCGGGATCATCCAGCGGACGGGCATCAAAGACCCGGCAGGAACCGTCGGCATTGAAGCGGAACATATAGTCTCCGTAAAACGCGCCGTCCTGTGCGCCGAAAGCCATATTGGCACGATGAGTCAGCTTCATGAAATTTCCTCCCGGTCAGTGAGGGATATACTGATATGTCTTTTCGGCCATGAAGTCTATATCTACATGGTTGTAGCCTTCGATGCTGGTGCGCAGTCTGCCGCTGTAGGGAGCGGTCCATTCTTCCGGAATACCGGCGTTCATCATGCCCACAATGGAGCCTACAGTGGCACCGTTGCAGTCGGTGTCGAAAGCACAGTGTACGGCCAGACATACGGACTTGCCGAAGTCCTTTTCGCCGTACAGGAGAGCCATCAGCACGATCATGGCGTTGGAATTGGTGTAGCACCAGCCGTTCTGAGAGAATTCGTTGTAGCGGCTGTGGATGTGTTCCATCACTTCGTAAGCGTCCTTGCCTTCTTTGTGCAGAGCGATGATTTCGTCCAGATCCCGGCGGAGGCGGCTGGCGGCGGGAATGTATGCAAGCCCGGTGTCGATCACGGTCTGCAGGTCATCGGTCACACCGGCGGCAGCCAGCATGGCGGCGATCCACATTTCGCCGTAGATACCGTTTTTGATGTGGGAGATGGAAGCGTCGCGCCATGCCATATCAGCAGCGGTTTTGGGGTCACCGGGGTTGATGTAGCCGAAGTAGTCCCCGCGGATCTGTGCGCCGATCCATTCTCTGTAGGGGTTCTTGTATGTGGCGGTTTCCGGCGGCAGCAGGCCCATGGCACCGTTCCGGTAGGCAACTCTCTCTGCCGTGCAGGTTGCGCTCATGGGAATCCAGCTCTGCCAGCAGGCCAGTACATGATCGGGGGTGAAGTCCCGGCCGCAGCATTCCACCAGCTTCAGGGCAAAGGTGGTGTAGTTGGTGTCGTCGTCCTCATCCGCTTCGCCGTTCAGCAGATCTGCCCACTGGGATTTCCGGATATGCAGTTCCTTGATCATTTCTTCGGAGAAGTCGCTGTACTTCATGTAGCGGCGCAGGGGGAAGTTGTCGGTTTCCTTCAGCATCTTATAGAGGTTCGGCCGTCTCCAGCCTTCCACGGGCTTGCCCAGCAGACAACCGGCGATCCGGCCGTTCCATGCGCCCTTCAGTTTGGCGATCATGGCGTCCTTGTCCGGTACGGGGGGCAGAGCGGGCTTTTCGGCAGGGCAGGCCGCGAAGATGCCTTCCAGATCAGAGGGCTCGGTAAAGGGATAGTCCGCCTTGATGGGGGCGTTGTCCATTACCTTGTACAGCTCTTCCAGTGCGCCTTCCAGGGGGCGGAGCTGGTCGCCGTTCAGTTTGCAGAAAGCTTCCACGACGGGCTTGTACAGGGCCACGTCCCGGCCTTCCATTTCACACTGTTCGTACTGGGTCATGATGTCCTGACCAAGCAGGATCCAGGGTCTGTGTTTCAGCATATTTGTTTCCTCCGTAGGGGGTATAGATTTACAGGTTCATCAGGGTGTTGTAGTTGCTTACCAGATCTTCGTAGGTTTTTCCCTCCGGCATGGTCTCGTAGGTGAAACGGCCGGTGTAGTTGATTTCTTCCAGCACGGCAAGCAGTTCGCGCCAGTCGATGCCGCCGTCCAGCGGGAACCAGTGCTTTTCATCCACGAAGTCGTAGTCGGATATGTGCAGGGTCACGATTTTGTCCCCTACGGCACGGATGTAGTCGGCGTTGGGTTCGGACAGGTTGTGGTTGGTGTCAAAGCAGACCCGCAGATCGGGAATGGCGGCAAGGAAAGCTTCCATTTCATCGTGGGTACGGCACAGACAGGTACGGGGCAGGTTTTCCAGCGCCAGTACGATCCCGGCAGACCTGGCTGCTTCTGTCAGGGAAGCGATCATTTCGATGGCGTACTTCATCTTTTCCGGGCGGTCTTCTTCTCTGTAGGGTTCACCGGAGGGGTGGATGACCGCAATTTCCACACCGGAATCCCCGGCGGCCTTCATCAGACCGGACTGGAGATCGTACATATACTTCCGGCAGTCGGGATCGGCCATGGCGGGGTCGATTTTAGTGAAGGGAGAGAAGGGCAGGTGGATGGAGGAGATGGTTACGTCATAAGCCTTTGCCTTGGCGTAAATGGCTTTGGCGTTGTTTACATAGTCCAGCGTTTCGGTAAAGGGCGGGATGGCACCGGAGGACAGCTCCATAAAGTGAATCCCGGCTTTCTGCATGGCGGCGAGCATTTCGTCTCCGAATTTTGCGGCAGGGCGGGAGGAGGCCAGCGGCCAGTCGTGTCGGTTTGTCATGTTATTTCTCCTTTCGGATGTGTATAAGACTCAGTTTATTTCTTTTCCGTTGACCACACGGATTACCTGATCGTTGACGAAATCTTCAAAGGCATCCTCGTCTCCGGCCAGCAGTTTTTCTTCCATTTCGGAAACCGCGGCGTTTATGGCATCCTGCCGCTTATTGGAGTCTGTTATTTCCGCATTCAGCACCGCCAGTGCGATCATCAGCACAAACAGTACCAGAAAACCCACAAGAATGGAGGTTTTGGTGGCGTCCCGTTCGCTGCCCAGCACAAAACAGGCGGGATTGTCCGGGTCCACATAGACATTGACGAACTGATCCACACAGTAATCACTGTAGCGGAAACGGCGGAAAGCCGGAGCGGAATAGGATATGCCGTCATAGGTATAAGCTGCCTCTACCACAAATTCCGACCTTCCCCGGCGCATGATGGGGATTTTTTCTTCCATGCGGACGATTTTTCCGTCCACCTGCACATGACAGTTCCGGGTGCGGCAGAGAAAGCGGATTTCCCGGATCAGGCAGATCACAGGATACGTGAGGAAGAGTACGCAGAGAACGAGATACTGCAGCATGGACTACTCCTTTCCCAGCTTCCTTGCGCAGACATAATACGAAATACAGAGCAGAACAGTCGCACCCGTCCAGGCAGAAAACTCGGCTGCAAAAATCCAGTTCTCCGGCAGACCGAAGAGTCCCACCAGCATGGCTACGCCCACACGCATGATAAATTCCGCAATGCCGGACAGGGTGGGGATCAGGGTCTTGCCCATGCCCTGCAGTGCACAGCGATAGGCGTACAGCAGATACAGCACCCACAGGAAAGCGCTCATAAGGAACAGGTACTGATAAGCAACCTGGCCCGCCGCCGCTTCTTCCGCCGCGGATTCACTGGAGATGAACAGCATGGTGATGTGCCGTCCGAAGAGAATCATGACGGCGCTGATGACAGCGGAGGTGACCGCACTGATGAGGCAGGCGATGTTTACGCCTTTTTTCACCCGGCCGTATTCCCCGGCGCCGATGTTCTGACCCACATAGGTCATGACGGCACTGCCGTAGGAGACACCGCAGATTTCCAGAAGACCATAGAGCTTGTTGGTGGCGGTGAACCCGGCGATGAAGACCGTACCGAAGCCGTTGACCACGGACTGCACGATCATGCCGCCGATATGGATGATGGTCCACTGGACGGAAATGGGGTACCCCAGCTTCAGCAGTTCCACGGCAATGGTTCTGTCCGGCTTCATGTCAGAACGGGAAAAATGAAGCTCCGGGGTACGCAGAATTTTGATGGTGCAGATGCCGCCGGCCAGTGTCTGGGCAAAAATGGTGGCAAGGGCCGCACCGGCAATCCCCCAGCCCAGCCCGAATACGGTCACGCAGTCCAGAACAATGTTGGTGACGGAAGCGGTGATCATAGCGGCGAGAGGGGTTTTGCTGTCTCCCACGGATCGTACCACAGAGGAAGTGAAGTTATAGAACATCAGGCAGGGAATCCCGGCGAACAGAATGCGGATATACAGCTCCGCCATGGGGCGCAGGTCTCCCGGTACCCGCAGCAGGTTCAGAAGCAGGGGCAGAAACAGCTGGGCGGCAACAGCCGTAATGATGGTGATGATAATGGTCAGCCTGGCGGCAAGTCCGATGGTGCGCCGCAGGGATGCCATGTCGCCTTCGCCGAATTTCTGGGACATCCGGACGGAAAAACCCTGGGTAAAGCCCATGACAATGCCCAGAATCATCCAGTTGAGCCAGTCCACGGTACCCAGCGCAGCCAGCGCCGTCATGCCGACACCCCGTCCTACGATGATGGTGTCCACTACGGTATAGAGCTGCTGGAACACATTCCCCAGCATCAGGGGAAGCGCAAAGAAAAAAATCAGCTTTGCCGGCGACCCGGCGGTCATGGTTTTCAGTGATTGCATGATAATCTCCGATATGTAAGAGGTAAGAGATAAGAAGTCAGAAGTAAACCAGCTATTTCTTATCTCTTACTTCTAATTTCTGATTTGGGTCATTCCACCTGGAATAGGTAAAACTTCAGGTATTCCGTCTCCGGCACGTTCCAGAGGATAGGGTGGTCGGGGGCCTGGGCCCGTTCTTCGATCTGCCGCAGGGTGACATGGGCCTCTTCCGCTGCTTCGTGGAGCATCCGCTTGAACAGATCCGGCGGCATGAAGTGGGAGCAGGAGCAGGTGGCAAGGTAGCCCCCTCTGGGCAGAAGCCGCATGGCCAGGGTGTTGATTTCACGATATCCCCGGTAGGCACTCTTTACGGTGTCCCGGCTTTTGGTGAAAGCAGGTGGATCCAGAATGATGTAGTCCCACCGGCCTTTGTTTTTCTTGTCTTCCGCCAGTGTGCGGAGCATATCGAATACATCCGCCTGGGTGACGGTCATGATATCGGATACACCGTTGATGGCTGCATTGTGTTTCGCCATTGCACAGGCGTCGGCAGAAATGTCCACCGATTCCACGGATGCCGCCCCGCCTTTGGCGCAGTTGAGGCCGAAGGAGCCGGTGTGGGTGAACATATCCAGCACACGCTTGCCTTTCGCAAGACCTGCGGCGGCACGGCGGTTGTGCTTCTGGTCCAGGAAGAATCCGGTTTTCTGGCCGTTTATGAAGTCCACCGTATACTGTACGCCGTTTTCGACAAGCGTGGTTTCGGCGGGGCAGGTTGCCGCAGTCAGCCCGAAATAAGCGGGATTCCAGAAGCCGTCGAACTCGTCCAGCCCTTCCAGCCGGCGCAGATTCCCTGTACAGCGTTCGTATATGGCGGTAATCTCCATCCCTTCCGCCCGGCATGCTTCCGCCAGCAGGGGATACAGCAGATCCCGGCGCGCGTCGATTCCCGCGGAAAGGACTTCCGAAACCAGAACCGGCCCGTAGCGGTCCACTGTCCAGCCGGGAAAATGATCCGCTTCCCCGAAGATCAGCCGCAGTCCCCCTGTGGGAGAAGCGAAATCATCGGGCATGACGGTTTTCCGGTATGCTACGGCATGGGAGATCCGGCGGGTCCAGAAGGCTGTATCGAAGGTGTCGTTGGTGTTGGAGGAAATCAGACGCACCCGGATTTTGGAATGGTCGTTATAGAAACCGGTGCCCAGATATTTTCCTTTTTCGGAGTAGGCATCTGTCAGTTCTCCTGCGGGAATGCTTTCGATGGGCGTACCGTCGGGGGCGGTCATGGAGAGCACTTCTTCTCCGAAGATCCAGGGATGGCCGGATTTTGCCTTTCTGGCGGCTTTTTCGGTTACGGTAAGACGGGGATAATTACGCATATGACAGTTGTCCTTTTTTCGTTTGTTGAGTATAGTATACCAATTATCGGAAGGAATTGCAAGGGGGCAGACGGGTTTTTCTTTTTTCGTCTGCAGCGAAAGGTATGAGGGATTGGGATGAGATTACAGAACCACAAAAAAGAAAAAGGCAGAAAAAGAAAAACCACCCCAAAAGCCTTGCACAGCAGGGAAAAATATGCTATACTGCTGTCAGTATCACCACCAGAAGGGAGAAAAAACATTGTCAGATATCCTGATTGTACAAAACCTGTGCAAATCCTTCCGGCTGTCCGCCAAACAGCAGAAGCTGGAACAGACAAAAACCAAAGTCAGGGAAGCGGTCAAAAACCTGTCATTTACGGCAAAAGAAGGAGAAATCTACGGGCTGCTGGGCCCCAACGGTGCGGGGAAAACCACCACACTGCGGATGATCGCCACCCTGATAAAGCCCGATGCCGGGGACGCGCTGCTGGACGGCGCCAGTGTGGTAAAGGAGCCGGAGCTGGTGCGCCGGAAAATCGGTTTTCTCACAAGTGAACTGAAACTGGAGGAGTTTTTCACGCCGGATTATCTGTTTGATTTTTTCTCCGAAGTACACGGCGTGCCCCACGATGTCCGTACAGAACGGAAGAAGGATCTGTTCACCCGGTTCGGGATTGATCAGTTTGCCCAGGTGAAAGCCTCCGGCCTGTCCACCGGGATGAAGCAGAAAACATCCCTCGCCATTTCTGTGGCTCACGACCCGTCTGTGATCATTTTTGACGAACCTACCAACGGCCTGGACGTAATCACCGCCCGTACCGTCACCGATTTTCTGCAGGATCTGAAGGGGGAAGGGAAGACCATCATCCTGTCCACCCACATCTTCAGTCTGGTGGAAAAGCTGTGCGACCGGGTGGGAATTCTGATTGACGGAGAAATGACCGCCTGCGGTACCCTGCCCGAAATCTGCGGGGATATGAACCTGGAAGACCGGTTTTTCCAATACTACTACGCGGCAAAGGGGGCGGGAGAACTGTGAGCGGTATCTTTACCATTATGAAAAAAGAACTGCGCCGGTTCTTTACGGATACCCGTATGCTGGTGACGGTGCTCCTGCTTCCGGGACTGCTGATTTATGTGATGTATACTGTCATGGGCGATGCCATGGGGGATATGTTCACGGTGGAAGAGGATTATGTCTACCGGGTCGGCGTGGCCGGAGACAGTGACCTGCTGGTGTACATGAATGCCGATGTGCCCGTGGAATATCTGGATACCCGGACATGGGCCTATGCAGATACACTGGAAGCGGCTCATGACCCCATGACGATGCTGAAAGAGGGAGAACTCGATCTGTACGTGGTTTTCCCGGATGATTTTTCCGATGCCTTTGCCGGTGCTGTGCAGAATCTCAATCTTCCACCTCATGTAGCGGTATATTACAATTCCAATGAAACCACATCCCAGGGGGCTTATTCCCTGATTACGGTGCTTCTGGAACAGCTGGAAACCCATTTCCGGCAGAAGGGCTTTACCGTCAATACGGATCCTTCCCTGGTCTATGATGCAGCCGATACGGAAGATACCTCCGCCATGTTCTTCTCCATGCTGATGCCCATGTTTCTGACCATGCTGCTGTTTACCGGCGCCCAGGCGGTTGCCACCGAATCCATCGCCGGAGAAAAGGAAAGAGGCACCATGGCTACCCTGCTCGTGACACCGCTGAAACGTTCGGCCATTGCCTGGGGCAAGATTGCGGCATTGACCATCGTGGCGGTTTCCTCCGGGCTTGTGACCACCGGTTTTGTGGTGGCATCCCTGCCGAAAATGATGGGCGGTATGCTGGAAGTGGAAACGTCCCTGTACTCTGTCGGTGATTATATTCTGCTGGGACTGGTGCTGATTTCCACTGCCGTTGTGTATGTGACCCTGATTTCCCTGATGTCCGCCTTTGCCAAAAGCGTGAAGGAAGCACAGGCACTGGTGACGCCCATGATGATGCTGGTGATCCTGATCGGCCTGTCCTCCATGTTCACCCAGTCGGCGTCTCCGGCATGGTACTGGTACCTGATTCCCCTGTACAACAGTGTGCAGTCCATTACGGGCATATTTGCCGCCGAACCCGATTCTGTGGGTATTCTGATTACCACGGCAGTCAACTTTGCCGCCGCCGCTGCGGGTGTGTTCGGCCTTTCCCGGATGATGAACAGCGAAAAGGTTATGTTTCACTGATGAAAACTATTTCCCCCTGAAGGAGGTAAACATATGTCTTATCTGATTACCCACTGGTGCGATGTGCCTGCGAAGTTTTTTTCGGAAGAGCGCATCAAGGAAGTGATTGACTGCGGCATCAACCTGGTCATGGGTTCCTATGACGTGGAGATGAACCGCAAAGCACTGGAATACTGCGAAAAGTACGGCGTAAAGTACATGCTGTATGACCGCCGTATTCATCTGGCCATGCACGAGCCGGAGAAAATGGACGAGTACATCTCCGCCCTCTGCGCTGACTACAAGGACTATCCCGCACTGCACAGCTACCACATCACCGACGAACCCGGTGCCGACAAATTTCCGCTGCTGGGGAAGATTGTGGAAACTTTCAAAAAGTACGATCCGGATCACGTAGCGTACATCAACCTGTTCCCCAATTATGCCAACGAACAGCAGCTGGGTACTCCCACCTACGACGAGCATCTCAGACAGTATATGGACATCGTAAAGCCGGAACTGCTCAGCTATGACCACTATCACCTGCTGACCCCCAACCGGCCGGAAAATCCGGTGAACATCGACGACCCCAGAGAAGCGGGCATTTACGCCGCCGCACAGCAGAGAGTGGAGAGGGCAGGATTCTACGACAACATCGAAGCCATCCGGAAGTACGGGCTGGAATACGGCGTTCCCTATATGCTGATCATCCTGCTGACGGAACACGGGCCCTACCGGTATCTGCGCAGAGAAGAAATCTCCTATGAAATCTGGCAGACTCTGGCGTATGGCTGCACGCTGCTGTCCTACTTCACCTACTGGACGCCCGGCGAAGATCCGGTATGGCACTGGCGCAACGGGATCATCTCCGCCGACGGGGAAAAGTGCCAGCACTACTGGGACGTACAGGCACTGAACAAGATCATCACCCCTGTGGGAGAAAAGATTGCCGCCACCAAATCTGCCGCTGTGTTCCATGTGGGCGAAGAAAAGGAAAAGGTGACCCCCTTCACCGGCTACGGCAAGATCCGTTCCATCTCCGGCGGCAGCCTGACCGTTGGTTTCTTCGAAGACGGCAGCATGGTGCTTGCCAACAAGGATTTCGATAACGGTGCGGAAGTGACCATTGACACCGATGCAGCACTGGCGATCTTTGACGGCAGCGATTTCGTACCCTGCGGCAATACGGTAAAACTGGAAGCCGGCGGCGGTGCGTACATTATGGTCAAGTAAGAGGTTGGAGATAAAAAGTCAGAAGTACATTTTCCGGCTCACATATTCAGCAAACCAATTTACGGAGGTAAACGATTATGAAACATACAATTCTCACCAGAAGCCCTCTGGGAAATCCCCATCGCGTGTGGCGGCAGGACAACTATGTGCTGTCCACTTTCTCCGCCAGAGGGGACAATATGCGTGACGTACTGGAAAACTGCAAGGATGCCGGTTTCACCATGGTGGAAATGGGCTGGGCTACCCACGAACAGGCGGAAGAAGCTCTGCGGCTCTGCGAAGAACTGGATCTGGATCTTCTGTTCCAGGATTTCTCCGTATTCGGCGGGATGCAGGCCCATAAGCTGGACAGAGGCCCGTGGAACAACGCCAAGGCGGTTGCCGACCATGTAAGACCCTATAAGTCCTGCGTGGGCTATTACATCTGGGACGAACCCTACAAGGATGAACAGCTGGTGGAAGCACGCCGGGTGGTTGACCTGTTCCAGAAGGAAGACCCCGAACGCTGTCCCTTCACCGTAGCTATCCCCAGCTACAATGATCTGTTCACCTGGAAGAACGGCGAATTTGCCGCTTACCTGTACAAGTACGTTTCCATCATTGATCCGCCCATGCTGTCTCTGGACTACTATCCCATCGGTCTGCCGGGATACACCGACGAAAAGCAGCTGGATGACTCCCTGATGTGGTGCGATCTGGGGCTCATGCGGCAGCTCTGCAAGCGGCACGATATGCCCCTGTGGTTCTACTATCAGGCTGTGAACCTGCACAAGTATGCGCACTTTGAATTCCCCATGGTACGGATGATGATGTATGCCGCCGCACTGTACGGTGCCAAGGCGCTGCAACAGTTCACCTGCGTAGGTGCCGTAACCCAGCAGAGTGGACAGAAAGATATCTTCTTCGAAGAAACAAAGGAAATCCACGGCGAATTCCGGAAGCTGGGCAATACCCTCATGGCACTGGATTCCCAGTATGTGTTCCACTCTGCCGACCTGCTGCCCGGTTCTCCCTACATGACCGGTCTGGAAGACGACATCACCGACAGTGAAGTGATCGCAGGCCCCCTGCAGGATCGTGTATCCGTGGGCGAGCTGGCCGATGCTTACGGCAACCGGTATCTGATGATCCTGAACCGTGACTTCACGGTGGAAAAGAAGGTGGAAATCGCCCTGAAGGCACCCGGCCGGATTTATGAAGTCAGCCGCGAAACAGGCAGACAGAGCATGATCTGCGAGGGCACCGACAAGATCGAAGTAACCCTGGCCGCAGGCGATGCCGTACTGTACCGTGTACAGAATGCCGCCGAAGAAGCGTTCACCATCGAATACAGACTGGAAAAGTAAAAAACGGGTTACCCGGGAGGACAACCATGAAATATTCCGTATGGTCCTATTACCTGAGAGAATTTTCGCCGGAAGAACAGATTGAAAAATACCTGGACTGCGGGTTCCGGTATGCGGAGCTGTCGGACGAGGACGGATTTATCCTGCTGGACAGAGGTCCCGGTGCCAGAGTGGGGGCAGAACTCAAGAAATATGCGGATGACCGCGGCTTCTCCTATCCCCAGGGGCACCTGTGGCTGGCTGTGAACCTGACCGCGGACGACTACATGGATTCCGTGGACAAGCTGAAAAACTGGCTGGATATGTACGAAGCACTGGATATCAAGGCCGCCGTACTCCACACCGGCCGGAATGCGGAACTGCCCAAGGAAAAGATGGACGAGCGGCGGATTCATGCGCTGACCGTGCTGACCGACTATATCAAAGGCACGGATATCACCATCTGTCTCGAAAACCTGACCAACGATCTGGATCACTCCGGCCCCATTCTGGAACTGATCGACAAGGTTGGCTCCGACCGGCTTGGCGTATGTCTGGATACGGGACACCTGAATCTCCGGCCCGGCGAGAGCCAGTACGAATTTATCAAAAACTGCGGCTCCCGGCTGAAGGCGCTCCACATTGCGGACAACGAAGGCCAGAGCGATCAGCACATGATGCCCTACGGCAGAGGCCGGGTCAACTGGAACGATGTGATAAAGGGTCTGACGGAAGTGGGGTACACCGGGCTTTTCAATCTGGAAATTCCCGGAGAAGCACACGCTCCCATGGAAATCAAGCTGGCCAAGCTGCGCTATGTGAAGGAAATCTGCGAATATATGACCGGACGCACCGGACTGTAATCCCTGTATTACCGAAAGCGGCTCTCGTGAAGGGGGCCGTTTTTCTGTTGTCGCATATGCCAAAACGGGGACCACAATTTTAGAACACTTGTCGATTGACGAATGTCGTCCTTTGTGATATACTATTGTAAAGGAGGTACGTGTATGAAACATATCTTTTGTGCTCTGATGACTGTTCTGCTTCTGTTTTCCGCCTGTGACAGCAGCGAACCGGAGGAATTCCGGAAGCAGGAGAAAAAATACCATACCTTTGATCCTGCCGTTACATGGGAACTGCTGCCGCTGGTTTCTGAAAGCGGAGAGCCGGTGAAGGACAGGGACACCACTTACCGGCCGCTGGATTATTCTGTCACGGAGGACGGCATCGTCTGGCTGTGTGATCGGTATGAAACAGACGAAAACGGCTATGTAAAGGCAGTCCATATCTATACGGAAACCTTTGATTTTGACGGCAATTCTCTGGGGGTCACCGAACATCCGCTGGACCGGGAGGACGGTATTCCCAGCCTGTACGCCGCATGGGAAATTCTGCCGGATGGCGGGTATCTGCTGGCGGAAGCATACTCTGTAGGCTTCAACAAACTGGAAATGCGGATGATCAGGTACGATTCTGCCGGTACGGTTCTGGCGGAGTGTCAGCTGCCTCTGGGCATCATGCCTGCGCTGGCGGTTAGTGAATCATGCTATGCGGTATCGCTGGCCAACCAGATTCTGCTGTTTGACACCGATCTGGAAAGAACCGCTGTGATGGCGTATAACGGCGAGATGGACAAGCTGTTCTTTGCCGATGACGGTACCCTGTACGGGCAGGACTGGCAGGGGCGGATTGTGCGGGTGGATTTTGAATCCCGGAAGGTGACGGAGGTTCTGCCGGACGAGCGCAACACCGGCTTTGCCCAGATGTTTGGCGGCGGGGAAACCTTTCTCTATTCCGCGGATCAGACCGGTGTTGTCGGATATGCCGAAGGAGCGGAGGAAGGAAGTATCACACTGGACTGGGACAGCTCCTGTCTGCTGTTTGAAAATACCGAAATTCTGCAGGTCATAAACGAGGATCTGTTTCTCGTCATTTCCGCCGACAATCTGGAAATGGAAAAGCGGTACGCCCTGCTGCGCCGGATGGAAGGGGATGAGGAAATCCGCCGGGAGCATATCACAGTGCTGCTGCCCGACCGTGGAAAGCGGATCAATGCGGCAGAGCTGGCGGCGGTGCAGTTCAACCGGACGAATGAGCAGTATTATGTAACGCTGGAAACGGCAGAGGATGACTACGACAAGGAGATCTTTGCCCGGATGGAGAATAGGGATGCACCGGATATGGTGCTGTTTGACACCCGGCTGGAAAAGGTGTACCTGAATCTGGAAAAACAGGGGTATCTGACCGATCTGTCGGTGTACGGATTTGCCGATACGCTGACCGGCAGTGCGGCCGGAGCGGTAATGCGGGGAGATGCCATGTACCGGGTACCCTATACCGTACAGTACGACACTTTGGTACGGACGGGCCTGGAAGATACCGTAACGGCGGAAGAACTGGTCAGCCGGACAGGAAAGGGAGAGATCCTGTTCACCGATCCGTATATGCTGCCGAACCATTTTCTGACCTGCATCCAGAGCCTGTTTGTTGACCCTGCCGCCGGAACGTGCAGCTTTGATTCGGAAGAATTTGCGGCCTATCTGACCTTTTATGAAAAACTTGCCGACTGTACCGATGAGGAAGCGGGAACGCTGGATATCTCCAATTTTGACGGCAGACTGAGCAGCTACACCCTGTCGGATGCCGCACTGCCGGGAAAACTGCAGAAGGGGGAGATTCCCTTTTTCCTGCTGACAGTGGGTACCATGGACGCTTTTGCCTATACGGAACTGCTGTACGGAGGCACGGTGCATTCCATCTGCGGCTTTCCCGGGGTACCGCTGCTGGTGAGCCATATGGACAGCGGTGCGATTCTGGAAACCAGCGGCAGTGCGGAAGGAGCGGCGGCATTTCTTTCCTACCTGCTGAGCGATGAGGTGCAGACTTCTTCTCTGATTCTGAACAGCTATGTTCCCGTGACAGCCGATGCAGTGGAAGCGGAACTGGCGTACAACTACCGCTACTGTCGGTTAAATACCATGGATGTACTGGAAACCGCCTGGAAAACCATGGAACCGGAGATACTGGACATTTTTGAACAGAAGGAGTACCGGGAAATCCGTGTGACAGAACAGAGCCGGAACCGGATCCGTGCACTGCTGGATGACGACCGTGCAGGCCGTTACGCTGATCCCACGCTGGAAGGAATTCTGCTGGAGGAAATCTCCGCATACCTCTCCGGCGACCGGACGATGGAGGATACCGTGCGGGTACTGCAGAGCCGGGTGAGTACGTATCTGGCGGAGTGAAGACAGAAAAACGAAAGGAGAACCTGATGAAAAACATTTGCCGAATCCTGCCTGTCATGCTTGCCGTACTGCTGCTTACAGGATGCACGGGAGGCGATACGCTGGAGCTGGACGAAACCTTTCTCTATCCCCTGAAAATCGGTGCGCTGGAATATCAGCCTTTGTCCGATGAAGAACCATATGCCAATGAGCATACTTCCCGACTGGTATATCTGAAACCCGGGGATAAGGTAACTGTGCTGAGCAGCTGTATGTACGGAGATATGATGACGGTCAACATCAATCTGCATTTTGCCTATGAAGGCGGCACCTGCACCGTAACCTCCCCGGACAACGATATCCAGATGGCCATGCGGGACGGGGCGGGCTGCCTGTACAATGACTATGCCTGGGAATGGGACACATGGAAGTATGCCTATGAGCATGAGATCCATAACACCGGCTGGATCGGCATCAATCCGCTGGGGGCGGAACACGGGCACTTCCGGTACAATACATGGGAAGAAGAACGGGAAGCCAACCGGTACAAAGAAATGCCGGTGGGACGGGAGTGCTTTCTGACGATAGAGGCGTTTGACTTTACCTCCGGGCAGAAAGCGGTGACAGCAAAGCTGCGGATCTGCCAGCTTCCGTCTGAGAGGGAGCCAGGCAAAAAATCTTCCTATTTTGAAATCGAACTGGTGGAATACGAGCTGAGCGACACCTACAAAATGATGCTGCAGTAACGGAAATAACGGTACGGCAGCCGGGGAAAACGGTGAGGGGGAAAAATGCTTCCTTTCACCGTTTTTTCTTTTGTAAATTCCTTTCCGGAACCCTTTACTTCCCTGAGGAAATATGGTATACTGATAAGGTACGAAATTACGACAATTCTTTACACAGAGAAGTGAATCATGCCTTTTTCCGATCTGATTTTTCTATACGGGTTTCTGCCCATTCTTTTTTTGCTTTACTATATCTGCCCGAAGTCCGGCTGGCGCAGAGGGGTGCTGACGTTTTTTTCCCTGTTCTTCTATGCCTTCGGGGAACCGGTTTATGTGTTCCTGATGGTGGGACTGGTGGCGGCGGACTGGGGATTTGGTCTGCTGATCGGGCGTACCGAATCCCGCACCCGGCGGAAGCTGTGGCTGGTGCTGGCGGTGGTGTCCAATCTGGGGGTGCTGGTATTCTATAAGTATCTGGGCTTCCTGCTGACCACAGTCAATACTGTCTTCAACGTAACCCTGCCGGTGGTGTCTTTTGTGATGCCCATCGGGATTTCCTTCTTCACCTTCCAGACCATGTCCTATGTGATCGATGTATACCGGGGAGATGCGGAGGTGCAGAAATCCTTTCCCCGGCTTCTCTTGTATGTGTCCCTGTTCCCCCAGCTGATTGCGGGACCGATTGTGCGCTACAAGGACATCGAAGACCAGCTGGACGACCGGACGGTAGATCCGGTGCTGGTGTCCGACGGGATTTTCCGTTTTGCCGTGGGGCTGGCCAAGAAAGTCTGGATTGCCGACCACTGCGGGGAAGCGGTGACCATGCTGTACAGCCTGCAGGAAGCAACGGTAGCCGGCCGGTGGATGGGAGCGGTGTTCTATACCCTTCAGCTGTACTTTGACTTCTCCGGCTATTCCGACATGGCCATCGGCCTTGGGAAAATGTTTGGCTTCCGGTTCTTCGAAAACTTCAACTACCCGCTGATCTCCGCTTCCGCCACGGAATTCTGGCGCAGATGGCATATGTCGCTGGGGACCTTCTTCCGGGACTATGTGTACATCCCACTGGGCGGCAACCGGCATGACCAGATGCGCAACATTTTCGTGGTCTGGTTCCTGACGGGGCTGTGGCACGGAGCTTCCTGGAACTTTATCCTGTGGGGGCTGTTCTACGGCGTGCTCCTGACCTGGGAAAAATCGTCCTTCCTGCCTTTTATGCAGCGCCGGCTGGACGACAACTGGCCCGAATGTCCGCCGGTTCTGATGTACCTTTCCGGATGCGGCAAGTGGGTGCTTTCCCATGTGTATACTCTGCTTATTACCGTAGTCGGCTTTGCGGTTTTCTATTTCGACCATGACCTGCTGAAGAATCTTGGCTATCTGATCGGCATCGGTACCACCGGGTTGTCGGATATGTATGCGGCGTCTGTCGTGTTTGAGCATCTTTGGCTGCTTGCCGCTGCCTGCCTGCTGGCCTGTCCCGTGGCACCTCTTGCGGGCAGATGGCTGCAGAAGGCTTTTGCCGGACTGGAAGAAAAGACCGGCCGGGAAGGGGTTGCCTATGGTTGTGAACGGGTCTGCAAAACGATTGCTGCAGCGGCTCTGGTGGCCGTTTGCACCGTCATGATGGCTGGGAATACCTACAGCGCATTTTTGTACTTCCGCTTCTGATATACGGGCGTATACCTGGCGGAGATACTGATATTTATAACCGATATGAGGAAACATGAAACGGATTGATAAAATTACCCTTACAATTCTGGCGGTGCTTTTCGGCATTGTGACACTGGCCAATGCCCTGCAGCCGAATCGGCCAACCGAATCTGTTCTGGAACAGCGGACGCTGGCAAAAATACCGGCGTTCTCCCTGACAGCACTGGCGGACGGCTCCTATTTCTCCGGCTGGTCGGCGTTTATTTCCGACACCTTTATCAGCCGGGATACACTGGTGGATCTGGCAAAGGAAATGGACATGCTGATGGGTATTCCCTACGATATGGGCGGAGAAGAACAGTTTGTGCTGCTGCAAACCGGCGGTCAGGGACAAAACGGCCCGGATGCGGCGGATGAGGATCTGCTGGCAAATGCGTTTGCCGAACTGAACAAGAATACAGAAACGGAATCTACCGAAACGGAACCTGCGGAAACCGAGCCGGAGGAAACGGAACCTGCGGAAACCGAGCCGGAGGAAACGGAACCTGCGGAAACCGAACCGGAAGAAACAAAACCCGTCGAGACGGAACCGGAAGAAACGGAGCCTGAGGAAACCGAACCGGAAGAAACAGAGCCCGCGGAAACCGAGCCGAAGCAGGTGGTAAAGACCCTGACACTGAGCCGTGAAACTCTGCGGCTGACCATCGGCAGCGGATCGGTGGTGTACGCTTCCGTACAGACCTCTGACGGCAAGGGTGCTTCCGTGTCCTGGTCCATTTCCGATAAAAAAGTGGCTTCCATTGCGGCAAATCCCGGCGGCGGGATCGACGTGAAAGGCGTGGCGGAGGGAGAATGCATTCTGACCTGCCGTGCCGGAAATCAGGTTAAGGCAGAGTGTAAGGTCATCGTGACCACCATCACCAGCGTGAACCAGAATACGGACAACGCCATGGCAGACTTCCTGACCAACGGTATGTTCATTTACGGTGACGGTGTGTATACCCCCGCTTATTATGCGGAAAGCTCGGCCAAGTATTACGCGCAGACCATGGCGTACTACAAATCCCTGTTCGGGAAGGATGTACGTGTCAATGTGGTAATGACGCCGGTTTCCTCCATGGTGATCGACAGTCCGGAGGTGAAGAACCGGATTTCCGACCAGGGCGAGATTCAGGACAAGGTAGCGGCTCTGATGGATGACAGCGTGAACTTTGTGGATGTGTACAGCGAAATGTATGCCCACAGGGATGAGTACCTGTTCTTCAGGAGCGACCACCACTGGACGGCAAGGGGGGCTTATTATGCCTACCGTGCCTTTGCCGAATCGGTGGGACTGACCCCTGCGGAACTGAAGGATTTCGATTACTCCGTACTCAACGAAAACTACCACGGAACCATGTACACCTTTACCAAGGACAGTCGTGTGAAGAACTTTACGGACACCATCGAGGCATGGGCAACCAAAAAGCCCCTTACCATGACAGTGACCACTTCTCACGGTGCCACCAATGTGTACACCGACTGTGTCCTGTCCGGATATGCTAATTATATTTCCTTCATCGCCGGAGACAATCCTTACACGGTAATCAACGTGCCGGAAAATCCCCAGGACAAGAACATTCTTGTTCTGAAAGACTCCTTCGGCAACGCCTTTGTCCCCTATCTGTGCGAACATTACGGCAACATTATCGTGGTGGATGTCCGCTACACGGATATGAACGTATATGAACATCTGAAGGACTATGGCCTTACGGATATCGTATTCGTCAACAACGTCCAGGCGGCGCTCAGCACAGCATGGCCGAAAATGTACCTGAAGGCTGTGGGCGTGGAATAACAGGCCGGTGGAAAGTAAGAAATAAGGAGTAAGATGTAAGAAGTACATCGGAAAACGGATATATAAAGATATATAAAATAGAAAAGAACGGTTTGCAGAATGCACAAACACTCTGTGAACCGTTCTTTTATGTCAGATACTTCTGATTTCTTATCTCTTACTTCTTATCTGCTTTCGCCGCTTCCGCAACCTTTACCACATCTCCCGCGCCCATGACCAGTACCATACCGTCGGCGGGGGTCACTTTTGTACAGTAGGCGGCAGCTTCGGTGAAATCGGAGATAACCCGGCAGGGTTTACCATGAGCGGTGACAGCGGCAGCCAGCTCAATGGAAGTAATGCCATAGGTGTTGATTTCTCTTGCGGCATAGATGTCGCAAAGCACGATCTCATCCGCATCGGAATCCGCCAGCGCCGTTACGAAATTGTCAAACAGCTGGGCTGTGCGGGAGTAGGTGTGAGGCTGGAAACAAACTGTCAGGCGGCTGTATCCCATGGCGGCGGCACCGGAAAGGGTAGCTTCCAGTTCCGTGGGATGGTGGGCGTAGTCGCTGTATATGTCAGCGCCGGCAGAGGTTCTGCCCACACGATCCATCCGGCGGCAGATTCCTTCATAGGCACCCAGCCCTTCCGCAATCTTTTCCGGATCAATACCGCAGATATGACAGGCGGCAAAGGCTGCCAGTGCATCGCTTATGTTGTGCTTCCCGGGAATCTGCAGGTGGACTCTGGCCAGCATTTCACTGCCTTTCATCACATCAAAGGAAGCACGGCCGTGGTCGGTGGTGATGTTCTGGGACCAGTAATCCGCCAGAGGATTGCGGTTGCCGAAGGTGATCAGCCGGCCGGTGTATCCCTGTGCCGCTTCCAGACAGTCCGGATCGTTGGCATTGACGATGGCGCATCCCTCCGGCCCTGTTTTGTTCATGAATGCGGTAAAGGAATTCTTAATGGCATCCAGAGAGGGGAAGTAGTCCACGTGATCCAGTTCAATATTCAGAACAACGGCGATGGTGGGGTAAAAATCCAGGAAGGAATCCATGTATTCACAGGCTTCAAAAGCGAAATATGTATCGCCTCCGATCCGGTCTACAGTGCCGGTTTCCTTCATCTCCGCACCGTTGAATACCGTAGGATCCACACCGGCCCAGGAGAGAATCCGGGCAACCATACCGGTGGTGGTGGACTTGCCGTGGGTACCGGAAATACCGATCCGTTCTCTGTAGCCGGACATGATGTAGCCCAGATAGTCCGCACGGGAGATCCGTGGGATACCGTGGACGCCGGCGTAGCGGTACTCCGGATTGTCGTCACCCATGGCTACCGTGTAGATGAGTGCATCGCAGCCCTGCATATGCACCGGATCCGCTTCATAGTACACCGTGATCCCGGCCTGCTCCAGACGTTTGGTGATGGGGGAGGGGGTGCGGTCGTAACCGGAAACATGATGTCCCCGGATGGCGGAAATGTGCGCCAGGGAATTCATGCTGATCCCGCCGATGCCGTCAAAAAACAGGTTCTTTTTTCCATCCAGAAGTTCGCTTATTGCCTGGGACCCCAGGTGTGTGTTGGGCAGTGCCATGTGCAGTCTCCATTCGTGCGCGGAATTTGAAAAAGCCGGTAAAATGCGCTGAAATCCCCGGCCGGAATATGTTGCAGAGTTAAGAAATTGTTGTTCATTAATAGTATATCATATTTTTCAAAAAAGTAAACAGTAATTTTAAAAAATGTCCAAGTTTCCATCGAATAGATTTCACAAAAGCAGTGTATACTATATCTGCTGCATAAGAAGCATATGAAATGCATACTGAAAAGACCGGGCAGCTCCGACTTTGCAGAGCGAGTGAGAGAATGACCCGAAAACCTGGAGGACGCATGGTAATCACCGATATTAAAGTAAGAAAACTCTTTGAAGAGGGCCCCATGAAGGCAATTATTTCCGTCACCTTTGACGGTCAGCTGGCCCTGCATGACATCAAGGTTATCAGTGTGAGAGACAAGAATTTTATCGTTATGCCCAGCCGCAAGAATCCTGACGGTACCTACCGGGATATCGTACACCCCATCAATGCGGATTTCCGGGGTGAACTGGAAGAAATGGTGCTGCACGCCTACGAGGAAGAACTGGCCAAGCAGGCCGCCATTGCCGCCGAAGAAGCGGTACAGGAAGAAGAATACGCCGCACTGTAAAAGTGTGGCTGCCTGTTCACTGCAGAGAAAGAGCAGGGAAACGTCCTTTACTCCTCCCGGGAGAGAGGGCGTTTTTCTGTGCGTTTGCACAGATGAATATACATACACCAAAAGCGAATTTGATTGTATAAATATACACACAAAAACCGCACAAAAAATGCACATCCGGTCAATGGATTCCTATGCAAAAGACAACAATCGGAAAAAAGCCTGAAAAAAGTATGGAAAACCTCTTTTTTTTCGGTTTACGGCGTGGTATAATATAAGATGATGCCTGTACGGGATAAGTGCGGCCAGCGGTTGCTGAGCCCGATCAGTGTAAGCTGTATCGAACGGACAGTGTGCCCGCTCCCGGCGCAGGTGAATAGATTTTGATACAAACGGAGGGATATATATGCCAAGAGATACCAGCATCCGGAAGGTTCTGCTGATCGGTTCCGGCCCGATCGTCATCGGTCAGGCGGCGGAATTTGACTATGCGGGAACCCAGGCTGCCAAAGTGCTCAGAGAAGACGGGATCGAGGTGGTTCTGGTCAACTCCAACCCCGCTACTATTATGACCGATGCCGCTATGGCGGATAAAATTTATCTGGAGCCCCTGACGGTCGATGTAGTGAAGCGGATTATCCGGGACGAAAAGCCCGACAGCCTGCTGGGGACACTGGGCGGTCAGACCGGTCTGAATCTGTCCATGCAGCTGGAAAAAGAAGGTTTCCTTGCCGAGAACGGTGTGCGCCTGCTGGGTGTGGCTTCCGATACCATTGACCGTGCCGAAGACAGACAGCTGTTCAAGGACGCAATGGAAAAAATCGGTCAGCCGGTTATCCCCTCTGATATTACTACTACCATTGACGGTGCCGTTGCGCTGGCAGACAAGCTGGGCTATCCCGTAATCATCCGTCCTGCCTTTACCCTGGGCGGTACCGGCGGCGGGATTGCAAACGATGAAGAACAGCTCCGCGTGATCGCCGAAAGCGGTATCGCCGCTTCTCCCATCCATCAGATCCTGATCGAAAAGTGCATCTCCGGCTGGAAGGAAATTGAATTTGAAGTTATCCGTGACGCAGCGGGCAATGTTATCACCGTCTGTTCCATGGAAAACCTGGACCCCGTGGGCGTACATACCGGCGACTCCATCGTTGCCGCTCCTGCGCTGACTCTGGCGGACAAGGAATACCAGATGCTGCGGACCTCCGCTCTTGCCATCATTGAAGAGCTGAAGATCACCGGCGGCTGCAACGTGCAGTTTGCCCTGGATCCGAACAGCTTTGAATATGCTGTAATCGAAGTAAACCCCCGTGTGTCCCGTTCTTCCGCTCTGGCTTCCAAGGCCACCGGCTATCCCATTGCCAAGGTGGCTGCCAAGATCGCCATCGGTTACAATCTGGACGAAATTCCCAACAATGTAACCGGGACCACCATGGCCTGCTTCGAGCCTACTGTAGACTATGTGGTTGTCAAGTTCCCCCGCTGGCCCTTTGACAAGTTTGTATACGCCAACCGTAAGCTGGGTACCCAGATGAAAGCGACCGGGGAAGTCATGTCCATCGCACCCTCCTTTGAAATGGCTCTGATGAAGGCTGTGCGCGGTGCGGAAGTAGGTGTGGACTCCCTGAGCCACCCCAGATACCAGGAAAGAGACGACCATGAACTGGAAGAACTGATCCTAGCGCAGACCGACGAACGGATCTTCTTTGTGTACGAAGCCCTGCGTCGGGGTGTGATGACCTGCGAACAGGTACATGACCTGACAAAGATCGATATGTGGTTCCTCCACCGGATCTGGAATCTGGCGAAGATGGACAACCGTCTGGCAGAGGGCAATCTGACCGAAGAGGTTTACAGAGAAGCAAAGTTCATGGGCTGGCCAGATAAAGCCATCGCACGGATCTCCGGCATGGAAAAGCTGCCCTGGCATATGTATGCGAGCTATAAGACCGTTGATACCTGTGCTGCGGAATTTGCGGCCAATACGCCCTATTTCTACTCCTCCTACGACGAAGATGACGAAGCCGCTCCCTATATCGCCGAACACAACACCAGCGATAAGGGTACCGTTATGGTTGTGGGCTCCGGCCCCATCCGGATCGGGCAGGGTATCGAATTCGACTATGCTTCCGTACACTGCGTATGGGCGCTGAAGAAGGCCGGCTACGATGTAATCATCGTCAACAACAACCCTGAAACCGTATCTACCGACTTTGACACCGCTGACAGACTGTACTTTGAACCTCTGACTCCGGAAGACGTGGAAAACATCATCCGGAAGGAAAAGCCTGTTGGTGCCGTGGTTGCCTTCGGCGGACAGACTGCTATCAAGCTGACCCGTCACATCGCGGCTGCCGGCGTGCCGATCCTGGGTACCTCCGCCGACATGATCGACTGTGCGGAAGACAGAGAACGGTTTGAAGAACTGCTGAACAAATACAACATCAAGCGTGCTACCGGCGAAACCGTCATGACCTGTGACGAAGCGCTGGAAACCGCTGCCCGGATCGGCTATCCTGTGCTGGTTCGCCCCTCCTACGTGCTGGGCGGTCAGAACATGATCATTGCCTACAACGAAGCGGACATCCGGGAATATATGCATATCATCCTGTCCCAGGGCATCGAAAACCCCGTTCTGATTGACAAGTATCTGATGGGTATCGAGCTGGAAGTGGACGCCATCTGCGACGGTGAAGACATCCTGATCCCTGGTATCATGGAACACGTGGAAAGAACCGGTGTACACTCCGGTGACTCCATTGCCGTATATCCGGCACAGAACGTGGACGACCATATGCGGGATATCATCATCTCCCATACCCGTGACCTGGCGCTGGCGCTGGAAACCCAGGGGCTGATCAACATCCAGTACCTGATCTATCAGAATGACCTGTATGTTATCGAAGTTAACCCCCGTTCCTCCCGTACCGTACCGTATATCTCCAAGGTAACCGGCATTCCCATGGTGGACATCGCTCTGCGGTGTATGCTGGGTGAAAAGCTGAAGGATATCGGCCTCGGCACAGGGCTCCATCCCAATTCTCCTTACGTGGCTGTCAAGGTGCCCGTATTCTCCTTTGAAAAGCTGTCCGGACTGGACACCCATCTGGGGCCGGAAATGAAGTCTACAGGTGAAGTACTGGGTCTGGCCGGTTCCTTCGGCGAAGCACTGTACAAAGGTCTGGCTGCAGCCGGCTACAAGCTGAAAGCCAACGGCGGCGTGTTTATCTCCGTCAGAGATACCGACCTTGCGGAAATCGGCGGCGTGGGCAAGAAGTATGCGGATCTGGGCTTCCGGGTTTACGCTACCCAGAAATCTGCCGAAGTGCTGCGCAAGAGTGGCGTGAAGGTAACCATGGTGAATTACATGGGTGAATCCGGTGTTACGCCGGTGAACCTGATTCTGGAAGGCAAGGTTAACTACATCATTTCCACTTCCGCCAAGGGCAGAGATCCGTCCCGGAACAGCGTGAAGCTGCGCCGTCTGGCTGTGGAACATGCTATCCCCTGTCTGACCTCTCTGGATACCGCTGTGGCTGTTGCGGACTCTATTGCCAGCCGCTGGAACGAAAACTGCACGGAACTGGTGGACATCAACGATCTGCGGGAAGAACGGATCCGTCTGGACTTCATCAAGATGCACACCTGCGGCAATGACTACATTTACTTTGACTGCCTGGAAAAGTCCATCGAAAACCCCGAAGGACTTTCCATCAAGTTTGTGGATCGCCACTACGGCATCGGCGGTGACGGCTGTATCGTCATCGAACCTTCCGAAACGGCAGACGCCAGGATGCGGATGTTCAACCGTGACGGTTCCGAAGGGAAGCTCTGCGGCAACGGTGCCAGATGCGTGGCCAAGTATCTGTACGATTCCGGTATCGTGAAGAGTCAGAAGATGACGCTGGAAACCGCTTCCGGTATCAGCCATCTGGAAGTGACCACCCGCGAGGGCAAGGTAGTCCGGGTGAAGGCCGATATGGGCAAGGTTTCCTTCGCACCTGATAAGTTTGCTTTCCCGGAAGTGGATGCAGACAGACTGCTGTCTATCCATGCTGTACTGGGCGGCGACGAATACACCTGCTCTGCTGTTTCCATGGGCAACCCCCACTGCGTGATTTTCGTGGAAGACAATCCCGCACTGGCCAAAGCCGGTCTGGATCTGGCTACCCTGGATCTGGAAGCCATTGGTTCTGCCATCGAGCATGATCTGCATTTCCCGGAACGGACCAATGTGGAATTCGTACACATCATTGACGATCATACCCTGCTGGTTCGGGTTTGGGAACGCGGTTCCGGGGAAACCCTGGCCTGCGGTTCCGGTGCCTGTGCCGCTGCGGCTGCTGCTATTGAAAACGGTTACTGCTCCGACAAGGGCGACATTACCGTTCACCTCAAGGGCGGCGATCTGACCATTGCGTACAGCAAGGAAAACGGCGAAGTCTACATGACCGGCGAAGCGGTGGAAGTATACCGCGGGACCGTGGAAATCTAAATCTGTAATGTTAAGAAGGGCTCTGTCAGGCGGCAGGGCTCTTTTATATGTACTGGGCAATAAAGACAGAAAAAATAAGTATATTGGTATAAACACTATTGATAAATTGCTGGCGTTGCGGTATAATATGTATGTTCATAATCTTTGAACCGGATAATTCATAGATAGAAAGGATTTTTTTGATCATGAAAAAGACAGTATCTCTGTTTCTTTGTCTGGCTATGCTGCTGCCGCTGACTTCCTGCGCTTCCGGTACAACGGAAACCCCTGTGGAGGAAACGGCTGCTGATGTTGTGGTGGAAACAGAAACCGAAACAGAGAAAATCGTATTTGCCGCGGATATTCCGGAAGGAACCGACTACAGCGGCGCAGCTTTCAATGTGCTGACCTATCCTCTGGAAGGGGACCTGGTTTGGAACGATACCGACTGGAACGCCACGGAAGTGACCGGGGAAGCCATTAACGACGCCGTATACCAGCGGATCCAGCAGGTAGAAGATCTGCTGAACGTGGATGTTACAGCAGTACCGGCTTCCGCATACGGTGATGCCACCACTCTGACCAAGTCCGTACAGGCCGGGGACAATGCATACCAGCTGGCCAATATTGCCATGAAGCAGACCTTCAATGTCATGCAGCAGGGGCATCTGGCAGAACTGAACAAGTATGCAGCCGACGGAACCCTGCAGCTGGATGCTCCCTGGTGGGACGGCAACATCCTTTCCGACCTGTCTATTGACGGGAAGAACTATTGCATCCTGGGCGACATCGGTACCATGTACAAAAAGTCCATTGGGGTTATCATGTTCAACAAGACAATCCAGATCGACTATGACCTGCCCGATTTCTATGACCTGATGGCAGAAGGCAACTGGACCATCGATACCATGGTGGAAGCCGGCGTACAGGTTTCCGATGACCTGAACGGTGACGGTGAAATCACTGCGGAAGACCGCTTCGGTCTGATTTGCTTCTGTGATATGATCGCGCTGGCCATGATCGGCTGTGATGTGGACTTCTTCACCAAGGATGCCAATGACATTCCTTCCATGTCTTTCTACAGCGAACGTTCTGTAGCCGTTATGGAAAAACTGGCGGAACTGATGTACAATCCCAACCTTTCCTACAGCTGGTCCAAGGAAGGTGTCGGCGAAGCGCCTGCCTTTACCATGTTCCAGGAAGACAAGTCCCTGTTCTACTATGGAGAACTGCACGCTGTGGCTACCATGCGTACCATGGAATCCAACTTCGGGATCATGCCCATGCCCAAGTTCAACCAGGAACAGGCAAATTACAACCACTGCCTGAACCCCAACGTAGCCGCCGCCTATGCGATTCCCAAGTCCAACGCAGATACGGTAATGACCGGTCATGTCATGGACGCTCTGGGTGCTGCTTCCAAGAACCTGCTGACGCCCGCATATTACGACATTACTCTGCGCGGTAAGGTTTCCCGTGACGAAGAATCCGCCGCTTCTCTGGATATCGTAATTTCCACCATCAAGTATGACCTGGGCTATCTGGGCGACTGGGGCATCAACTCCATTCTGTATTCCATGGCCAACGCATACAATACAGATCTGGCGTCCAAGATTCAGGGAATCGAAGGTTCTGTGGCCACCAAGGTGGAAAAGATGGTTACCGCCGTTTCCGGTCTGGAAAGCTGAGAACAGGCGAAAAATATTTTCAACAAATTTTGAAAAAACTATTGCAATTCGTGACGGAGTATGTTATAATAATACCCGTCACATAGGGGTATAGCTCAGTTGGTAGAGCAGTGGTCTCCAAAACCACGTGTCCTGAGTTCGAGTCTTAGTGCCCCTGCCAGAAGAACATCCGAAATCCGTCAGGGTTCCGGATGTTTTTTCGTTAACCGTATAGGAATCCCTGATCCCGGAAGTTAAGTCAATAAACGCAAAAATACCGAGGTATCAAAATACCCCGGTATTTCCATATTCTCTTACAGTCGCTCTCTCCAGTACCGCACCACATCCCGGAACGCATCCGTGTGGCTTGTGTCCGGTTCTCCGTCCGGTGTCCAGGTGGGGCAGATCCAGCCGCCTTCTTCAAATTCGTTCCATGCAAAGGTCAGAATGTGTTCCGGCACCAGCAGATCCCGGTTTTCTTCGATCCAGTCCGCCAGATCTGCGGCACCGGCGAGAAATTCCTCATGGGAAGCCTGCGCTGCATACGGTACGTCCGGGTAAGGCACCCAGGGTACCGGGTTCAGAATGCGGGGCGTGGGATCCCAACCCATGGTGAACTGGGGCACGAGGGGAATGCCGAAATCCTTCCGCAGGTCGTTGGCGCGGCGCAGGTGGGCGACCAGTTCGGCATAGGTGTCCATGCGCGTACCGCAGCAGGCGTAGTTGGAAACCCCGTCCATTACGCTGTAGTCCTTATCCGACTGGCTGGGGCCGCCGCCGTTGAAGAATACCGCAAAGGGATCGGGCAGGCCGACGGCATCGCAGGCTCTGTGCAGCCGGGGTAGATATTCCGGGTGGAAACCGCCGAACAGATACACCAGCGGCCGGCCGCCGATCTTTTCGTAGCAGTCTTCCTTCATGGCAGAGGCCAGTCTGTCCATATCCCCGTCGGAATAGATATGGGAGCATACCAGAATGGCGCAAAGGTTGATTCTGTTCCGGAGGGTGCTTGCCATGTGGTGCTTCCGCATCCGGGTGATTTCGTGAAGCATTCCGTCCACGGTATAGGCAGGATTGGTGGTGTCAATGGTATTCCGGTCGATGATCTCGTCGGTGTACCAGCAGTAGGCAAAGTAGTCGATGCCGGCGTCGATGGCATACTGCAGTTCTCTGTCGTAGGACGCCTGATCTCTTACGGGATAGTCGATCTTGTCATTCCCCAGTACGTTTGCGTAAAAAGGCGTGCGGTCCCGGTATTTTGCGGGGGAGAGGGATTTTGTGGCGTGGAAGCCGAAATAGGTGCTTGAAGGAACACTGCAGTCCCAGTTGATCACACCGATGCGAAGATTGGACATGGTTTTTCTCCTTTGGAAAAAGGCATTTTTTTCATTATACCGGAAATGGATGCAGATTGCAAGGGGAATCACCGCAGGAATTTGCTCCGGTGCTTCTCGAAAAAGTCAAAATATGCCCTGGTGTTCTCCAGCTCCCACCAGTTTTTCTCCCGTACAGGCGTGCTGTCCAGATCCAGAATCCAGGCGTCCGGCAGGGCCAGCAGGAAGGGGGAGTGGGTGGCGATAATCAGCTGACAGCCGCAGTACCGGACAAGCTCCGTCAGCATTTCCGCCAGTTTCTGCTGCAGGGCGGGGGCAAGGCTGTTCTCCGGCTCGTCCAGACAGTACAGGGTATCGTTTTTCAGCTTGGTATCAAAATACTGCAGGGCGGTTTCCCCATTGCTGCGTAAGGTCAGGTTTTTGCCCGCGTATTCCCGGATGTACTGCCGTCTGGTGACAGATTTCCGCCGAGCCTGATGAACCTTGCGGAACCGTTCGTAGTCGTCAAGACCTGTGAGCTGGTTGGGCGCATCGTTGTGCACCTCCCGGTTGTAGAATTCCCGTTCTTCCGCGATCTTTTCGGAAATCTCCTCGTTGGCGGTGCGCATGGCCAGCATATAATCAAACACATCGTCGCTGGTGATGATCCGGCTGCCGTTGGGAATCCGGTACCGGAAACCTTCGTCGTCGAAGCCCATTTCATATCCGCAGGCCGCCGCATACCGGTCAAACAGTTCCCCGGAGTTGTGGGGTGCGACCCGGTTCAGCTCCAGCCGGGCGGCGATCAGGTTCAGCAGCGTGCTTTTTCCGGAGCCATTGGAACCGTACAGAATGGTGACCTTCCCGAAGTCAATCTGTTCCAGCCGCTTTTCCGGAAAGATCCGGCAGGGATACAGATTGTCCACGTAGCCGAAATCCTTTCCGCCGTTTTCCAGCATTTTTTCGGCGATAAACCGCTCTTCGTCAGCTTCCGTGGGCAGGGTGAAGCGGGTAACGTACATGATCTTTCTCCTGATGAGCGAATAAATGTTCTTTTTCAGTATACCACAGACCGGTGTGCAAGTCAATAGAAATATGTACTTTTGTGATTTTTTATTGACAGACATAAGTATTTCCGGTATAATGAATCAAACAGGATTTTTTACTTTCAAGGAGTACAAGTACCATGAAGAAATGGATCACATTACTGCTGCTGGCGTCCATGCTGCTGGCCACAGTATCCTGCGGAGGAGCGGCGGAGACAGATGCACCTGAAAATACCCCTGCAGCGGAAACCGAAACGGAAACCGAGACCGAAACCGAGCCGCCTCTTTCCGATGATCTGCCCGATACCGACTGCGGCGGACGCTCTTACCGGATTGCATCCTTTGAAGGGTACGAAGATGAGTTTTATACGGAAGAGCTGACCGGGGAAGTGGAAAACGATGCTGTATTCAACCGGAATGCCAGACTGGAGGAACGGTTCAATATTTCCATTGAAGCCCTTGCCATGACTGACGGTGCCGGCGGAAACTACAGAACACTGGTGAAGTACGTGACAGCCGGCGATGACTACTGCGATGTGGCTGCACAGGAAGTGTGGAATCTGCATATTGCCACCGCTGCCGGGATCTACCATAACTGGAATGACACCAAATACATCAATCCGGAGAAGCCCTGGTGGAACCAGCTCATCAATGAAAACGCCACCTTCAATGGCAAGCTCTTTGCCCTGACCGGTTCGTATACTGTGACCTATATGACTTCCACCATGGCAACGTATGTGAATTCCAATCTGCTGAAAGAGTACGGCATGGAACAGGATGCGCTGTATTCTCTGGTACAGGAGGGCGGCTGGACGCTGGACTACATGGGTACGCTGGCAGAAAGTATGTATAAGGACACCAACGGGGACGGTACCCGGGATAAGACAGACCGGTACGGCTATGCCGCAAACTGGTATTACTCCGATGCATGGTGTTCCGCCTTTGATATTCCCGTAACCGGCAAGGCAGCGGACGGCTCGCTGGAAATCAAGCTGATGCAGGAAAAGACCTATGACGCACTGACCAGAGTGTACCAGCTTTACTTTGAAAACGAAGGTGTATATTTCAAGGAATCCTGGGACGGTCTGATGGAAGAATTCATGGGCGATATGGCTGTCTTTGTTCCCGGGGAACTGAGAAATGCCTTTAATGAGCTGCGGGATATGGACGATCCCTTCGGCGTGCTTCCCAATCCCAAGTATGACGAAAGCCAGGAAACCTACCACTGTCTCGTGGCGGACGGGTATTTTGTCACCGGTATGCCCACTACGGTCACCGATACGGATTTTGTCTCCCTGATCACGGAAGCCATGGCAGCGGACACCTATATCAATGTGTACCCGGTATACTATGACGTAGCACTGAAGTCCAAGTATTCTCAGGATGAAGCTACCGCTGCGATGGTAGACCTGATTGCAGGCGGTGCTGCTTTTGATGTATCCTTCATGTACGGTACCTATATGGAAATGCTGCCCTATATGTTCCGCGGCTGTCTCAACGAAAAGACCACGGATCTGGTTTCCAAGTACGCTGCTTCCGAAAAGAAGATCGAAGCCGCACTGGAAAAGATTTACGCTATGTACGAATAAACCGAATAAAGCGAAAGAAACCGGAGTGTCATGGAAAAATGACCTTCGGTTTTTTTGTGTGACTGTAATTTCCGGTTCAAAAACGGTAGACTATAGTTGAAGACGATCGTATTCGGGAAAGGAGGGATGGCATGGAAGAAAGTGCCATTATCACAATGCTGTTTGCCCGGACAGAGGAAGCCCTGTCGGTTCTGCAGGACCGGTACGGCAGACTGTGTCTGGGGATTGCAAAAAACATTCTCGGAAACCGGGAGGACGCGGAAGAATGTGTCAACGACATGCTGGATGCCGTATGGAACCGGATACCGCCGGAAAGCCCGGATCCGCTGCTGCCGTATGTTCTGCGGATCACCAGGAATATTGCCCTGAACCGGCGTCGGGCGGCGATGGCAAAAAAACGGTATGCCGGAGAAAACCTGTCCCTGGAGACTATTCGGGAAGAGCAGGGTGATGTGCTGGAGGAACTGGCGGTATATGATGACCAGGATACGGATGAAACCGTTCTCCTGGAGGCCATGAATGGTTTTCTGGACGGACTGAAGCAGGATGACCGGGTTTTATTTCTGCGGCGGTACTGGTTTGAAGATCCGGTGCCGGATATTGCAGACCGGCTGGGGATCACGGAAAATCACGCCAGAGTCCGGCTGACAAGGCTGAAGGAGAAACTGCGGAAATATCTGAGAAAGGAAGGAATTACCATATGAAAAAAGAGAATATGGAGAATGTATTGTCGGATGTAAGAGATGCCTACATACAGGAAGCGGCACAGGCTGTGAAGGGGAAAAACGGAAAAAAAAACCTGAAGAAGTGGATGGCGTTTCCCATAGCGGCGGCTTTGCTGGTCGGACTGGTAATGGGTGTGAGTGCGGTGACCCCGGTGGATCTGGGCAGTTACCTGCAGGAAGTCTTCCGGATTTCGTTCCGTACATTGGAGACAACCATGTCTGTGCCGGAGGACACTGTGTACCATTCCTCCGGGGAAGAACTCAAACTGGAGCTGAAAGGTGTTTCAGGAGACAGACAGGTGCTGGATGCTTTTGTGGATGTAACCCTGTCACCCGATTTTGATCTGCCGGAAGACCGGTATTTCATCCATTGTCAGATGAAGTCAACGGAACGAAACGGTGTGCAAAGCGGACGCTACAGCGTTCTGGACAGAACGGAAAATCCCGATGGAAGCACCACCCTCTCCTGTCAGCTTACTTTGACGGATACCAGGATTATGCCGGAATCGGAATATGTGGTGGAATGCAGCAGGATTGAAGTATGGTATGAAGATACCGGTGAATACACCACAATCCTTGAGGGAGACTGGCGCCTGACATTTACGCCGAATCTGGAAGACCGGACCAGGGTTCTGCAGCCCATGGCGGAAGGAAATCTGTTTCTGCATGATGCTTCGCTTCTGCCGGGGAAAATCAGGGATGAGGATCTGATGATGGTTCCCGCAAAAGTATATGAAATCCAGTTGTCTCCTGTGAGTATAGGGGTGTACTGGTCTGTGGAAGCAGAATACCGGAATCAGGTGCTGGGAAGCATTCCTTCTGTGTTTATGGTGAAGCTGACAGACGGAAGGTTGATTGAATACGACAGAAATGTGCTGTACGAACCGGTACTGGGCAGGATGGAAAGAGCGGCAGACGGAACATGGCATCCTGCAGAGGAGAGCGAAAAAACACCGATCTCCATTACAAACCAGAGTTCCGGCACCAGTGCAGGCGGAGCGGATGCTCCGTGTACAGGATATTCTATCTTTACATTTGATGCCGAACTTCCGGTAGAGGAAATTGCGGTCATTACCGTGGGTGAGATTGTCATACCTGTCGAATAAACCCAAAGAACCGGGGTGCCTCCCATACAGGAGATATCCCGGTTCCTTTTGTTTCTGATTTCTTTACATCCTGTCCGGACTTACTTTGTCCAGGACACACCACCCTTGGAGTCTTTCAGGGTAACGCCCATGGCGGTGAGCTTGTCACGGATTTCGTCGGCCCCTGCAAAGTCCTTGGCCTTCTTGGCATCCGCACGGGCCTTGATCAGCTCTTCCACTTCTGCCTTGAATGCGGGATCCACATCGGGGGTTTCGCAGGTGATTACCCATTCGGTTACGGCAGCGGCGGCTTTGGCGGCGGCCTGCAGAGCGGCAACCCTGGCAGCTTCTTCGATCAGCCCCAGATCCAGCACGGTTTCAAAGTCACGGATCAGTGCCAGCTTGGTGGCATCATTGGTCTTAGCCTTGAGCACATCGTACAGTGCGGTGATGGCCAGCGCCGTGTTCAGGTCGTTGTCCATGGCGTCGGTAAAGCGCTTCTTCAGAGCGGCAAACTGCTCTTCGTCAATGGCGGAACCGTCATCCTTCAAAGACGCAATCTTTGCCACCAGCTTGTTGTAGGCAGTCTTGGTGCCGTCCATGCCTTCCCAGGAGAATACCAGAGACTTCCGGTAGTGGGACTGGAGACAGAACAGACGGTATACCAGAGGAGAGTATCCCTTTTCTTCCAGCAGGGAAACGGTCAGGAATTCCCCGGAGGACTTGGACATCTTGCCGGTGTTGGTGTTCAGATGGAGCACGTGGAACCACTGCTTACACCATTCGTGACCGATATAAGCTTCGCTTTGGGCGATTTCGTTGGTGTGGTGAGGAAATGCGTTGTCGATCCCGCCGCAGTGCAGGTCGCAGTATTCACCCAGATGCTTCAGGCTGATGGCGGAACATTCAATGTGCCAGCCGGGGTAGCCGACGCCCCAGGGAGAATCCCACTTCAGTTCCTGGTCTTCAAACTTGGACTTGGTGAACCACAGCACAAAGTCGGTTTTATTCTTCTTGGCAGTGTCTTCTTCCACGCCTTCACGGACGCCCACAGCCAGGTCTTCCGCTTCCTGCTTGTTGAATACATAGTATTCTTCCAGCTTGGAGGTGTCAAAGTACACATTGCCCTCGGCCAGATAGGCGTAGCCCTTTTCCAGAAGACCTTCTACCATGGTGATGAATTCCGGGATGCAGTTGGTGGCGGGTTCCACAACATCCGGAATCTTGATATGGAGCTTTTCGCAGTCGGCAAAGAAAGCATCGGTGTAGAACTTTGCGATTTCCATGACGGTCTTCTTTTCTCTCTTGGCGCCCTTGAGCATCTTGTCTTC
>SVSN01000092.1 GCA_015064285.1 Oscillospiraceae bacterium
TGCCGATGGCCTTGAAGGTTTCCAGGATGCTTTCGCCCAGGCTGCCTGCAAAAATCGACGGTTCGGTGGAGCTGTTCCAGGTGAACTGACCGGGTTCGGCGCAGAGTTCCACCACCTTGCCCTGCTCCACGATGATCATGCACTGACCGTCCGCCACCGCGATGCCGGAGCCGTTCGAGATGATGTTGTCTTCACCTCTGGTATTGGAGGAACGTCCGCCGGTACGCTTCTGCCCCTTGACCACCAGAATATCGTTTTCGATAGAATCACAATAGAAAAACTCTTTCCACTGGTCAGCCAGTACGCCGCCGGCTGCACCGGTAATTGCTTTGATAAGTCCCATACATTTGTCTCCTTGCATATGTAATATTTTAGCAAATTGCAAAACGCCAGTAAAAGGGGAACGGTCGCTTTTTGAAAAAAGCTCCGCAAAAACTTTTGGAATGGGTTAGCTGGATATAGTGACTGCAATTCCGTGTGCCACTATATATAGAAATTACAAAACACCAGAAATAGTGGAGCGAGCTCACGGGGACCTCTACCCCGTTCGCCGTAGCCGGTTTTCGAGTGCTTGATTTCGTTTTTGGTGAGTTTTGCAATCGGCTATATGTAATATTGTCAGCTATAGTATATCATATTTTCTGTGGTTTTGCAGTATTTTATATTGAAAAGTCTGTGAAAATTTTTGCACAGGACAGACATATCGGTCCGGTGGAAGGATCATTCTCCTATTTCCAGTTGGACAGGGGCGGAAAAGAGCATCCGCAGGGCGATGGGATCCGGTTCTCCGCCGACGAATCTTCCGCCGCAGGTGATAAAATACTGTGCCCGTTTCAGGGAGATCTTCATCTGCCGCAGGGTATCGAAGGAAAGAGACGCATACCGGCGTGCCGTCAGGATCCGTGCCGCATAGGTGGTGCCGATCCCGGGGATCCGCAGCAGGGTGTCGTAGTCGGCGGTGTTCAGCTCAATGGGGAACAGATCGATATGCCGCAGGGCCCAGGCGGTTTTGGGGTCAATGTCCGGCTCCAGAAAGGGGGCGTTCTCCGGGGTCAGCTCTTCCGGCGCAAAGTGATACAGCTGGGTCAGCCGGTCCGCCTGGTACAGTCTGGCCACCCGCCAGTAGGGTGTCTGCATGACAGGGAGATCTTCGTAGCCGCGGGAAGGGTAGCGGTAAGTGAAAGGGGTATAATACACCCGTTTCAGCCGGTATTTCCGGTACAGGGCTGCGGACAGGGTCAGAATCTGCCGGTCGTCTTCGCCTGCCGCACCTGCCATCAGCTGTGTGGTCTGGGATACCGCAAAAGCCGGTCTGTTTCTGCCGGCCTGGGACGCTTCCCGGATCTGCCGGGCGATTTCCCCCATGGGTGCCAGAATGGTGTTTTTGGATTTCTGTCTGGCGATCCGGGCGTATGTTTCGCTTTTGGCCACCTCAATGTTCACGCTGAGCCGGTTGGCATACCGTCCCGTAGCCGCGATCAGCGCCGGATCTGCTCCGGGCATGACTTTGGCATGGAGAAATCCGGTGTACCCCAGGTCTTCCCGCAGGATTCTGACCGTTTCCGCGATCCGCTCCTGGGTGGTGTCCGGTGTTTTGTAGATTGCTGAGGTGATAAATACCCCGCAGCCGGTTTTTTTGTCGGTCTCCGCTGCGATGGCGGCAAGCTGCGCCGGTTCCAGCAGATAGTCCCGTCTGTCGCTGCTGTTCCGGCAGGCGCAGTAGGCACAGTTGAAGGCGCAGCGGCCGCACATACCCAGTTTGGTGGGGGTGCAGGGGGTCTGCTTTGCCCGGATCTGCATGGCTGCGTCCACGGCGGGGTTCCGGAGGGTTTCTGCCGAGCAGCCGATTTCGTAGCGCATATCTTCCGCCATGACGTTCAGCAGTTCTTCCGTTTCCGGTTGTCGGGGAATCATTACGGATGTCATCTTCTGTCACCTCCAAAAAGAACGTATGTTTAGTATAGTATACCCGATTCCGGCGGCAAAGTCAATAAAAATAAGAAAATATGTTCTTTTGTGGAGAAATATGACAAAAAACGCGGTTTTCTGTTGCATTTTATGCGGTAATATGGTATAGTGAATATATAAAAACCACACAGGAGGTTTACAAAATGCTGCATTACGGATTCAACTTTTTATGGATGTACGCGTACAACCAGTGGCATCCCCTGCCGCAGGAGCCGGATCTGCGGGAGCTGGACTTTATCGCGGAGGAAGGTTTCAACTTTGTCCGGATTCCGGTGGACTATTCCTTCTGGACGAAAGATTTCGATTACACCCATCCCAACGAGGATATTCTGGCCTATCTGGACCGGTATATCGACGCCTGCCGGGAAAGAGGACTGCATGCCTGCCTGAACCTGCACCGTGCGCCGGGGTACTGCATCAACTGGCCGGAACGGGAAAAGCACAATCTGTGGCGGGATGAAGAAGCCCAGGAGGGGTTTGTGTTCCTGTGGGAATACTTTGCCCGGAAATATAAAGGCATTTCTTCCCGGGAGCTGAGCTTTGATCTGGTGAACGAGCCGGCCAATATTCCCCCCTCCCACCCCTGTACCCGGGACGACCACCAGAAGGTGATCCGGAAAACCATTGGGGCCATCCGTGCCATCGATCCGGAAAGAGAGATTGTGATCGACGGGTTTGACGGCGGCGGTTCCGCACTGCCTGAGCTGGCGGACGCAGGAGTGATCCACAGCGGCAGAGGATACGAACCTTTCAGTGTGTCTCACTACAAGGCCGAATGGGTCAGAGGAGAAAGAGAATGGCAGATGCCCTCCTGGCCCCTGACAGAAAACGGGGAAGTGAAGGATATCGACTGGATCCGCCGGTATTATCAGCCCTGGAAGGATGTGGAAGCGGCCGGTGTACAGGTGCATATCGGTGAGTTCGGCTGCTACAACAAGATTCCCAATCCCATTGCGCTGGGCTGGCTGGCCGACCTGATGAAGGTGTTTAAGGAAAACCGCTGGGGGTATTCTCTGTGGAACTTCCGGGGCGCTTTCGGGATCGCGGATCACGGCAGACCGGAAACAAACTGGGAAGATTACAAGGGCATCCGGATCGACAGGGAAATGCTGGAGATCTACAAATCCGGCATGATTACGGAAGAATAAAATTACAGCATAGAAAGCAGGAAAAACGGTACAATGGATGAGTGTACGGCAGGTTCCCTGCTTTTTGCTGTGGAAAAGGCGGAACGACGGCAGAAAAACCTGCCATATACCAAATGCATAAAAATTCGCTGCCGACAGGGTATATCTTTTTCTGCCATTACCCTTGTCAGTTCTCCAAAAAAGTGGTATACTATAGTGTAAACATTTACAAAACCATTATCCTATTTCTTAAATGACAGGAGAACACATATGGAACGTAGAGTTGGAACTGTATCCCGCGGGATTCGCTGCCCCATCATCCGGGAGGGCGATGATCTGGCCAAAATCGTAACCGAATCCGTTCTGGAAGCCGCTGCATCCGAAGGCTTTTCCATGCGTGACCGTGACGTAATCGCCATGACCGAATCCATTGTGGCCAGAGCCCAGGGCAACTATGCCTCTGTGGACGCTATTGCTGCTGACGTGAAGGCCAAACTGGGGGGAGGAACGATCGGTGTGATTTTCCCGATCCTGTCCCGGAACCGTTTTGCCATCTGTCTCCGTGGGATTGCCAAAGGGGCAAAAAAGATCGTTCTGATGCTGTCCTATCCTTCTGATGAAGTGGGCAACGGCCTTGTGACCCTGGACCAGGTGGATGAAGCCGGCATCAATCCCTTTACAGATCTTCTGACTCTGGAAAAGTACCGGGAGCTGTTCGGCGAGAACAAGCATCCCTTCACCGGCGTGGACTATGTGCAGTACTACGGCGACCTGATCCGGGAATGCGGCGCGGAATGTGAAATCATCTTCGCCAACGACTGCCGCCGGATTCTGGAATACACCAAGGACGTGCTCTGCTGTGACATTCACTCCCGTGCCAGAACCAAGAGACTGCTGAAGGCGGCGGGCGCTGACCGTGTATGCGGTATGGACGATATTCTGAACGCATCCGTCGACGGTTCCGGCTTCAACTCCAAATACGGTCTGCTGGGCTCCAACAAATCCACCGAAGACAAGATCAAGCTCTTCCCGGAAGATGCCACCGATCTGGTGTATGCCATCCAGAAGAACATCCTGGAGGCTACCGGCAAGCATGTGGAAGTGATGGTATACGGTGACGGTGCTTTCAAGGATCCCGTAGGCCACATCTGGGAACTGGCCGACCCCTGCGTATCTCCCGCCTACACGGCTGGACTGGAAGGCACACCCAACGAACTCAAGCTGAAATATCTGGCCGACAACGATTTTGCCGATCTGAAGGGTGCCGCACTGAATGCCGCCATTGCCGAACGGATCAAATCCAAGAAGGAAGATCTGGTTGGCGACATGGCCTCTCAGGGTACTACCCCCAGAAGACTGACCGATCTGATCGGTTCTCTCTGCGACCTGACCAGCGGTTCCGGCGACAAGGGTACTCCTGTGATCCTGGTACAGGGCTACTTCGACAACATGACCGCAGAATAAGAAAAAAACAGGATCCGGAATCATAAACGAAAAACGGCTTGCAGCGGAAGGTACGATAGAATGTACCGTTCCGGCTGCAGGCCGTTTTGTGTATGTATGGGGTTGTCCGGCTTACTGTGCGTCCGCTTCTGCGGCTTTCTGATACCAGTAGTCCGCCTTTTCTGTATCCTGCGCTACGCCCCAGCCGTTTTTATAATAGTCTCCGAGCTGCGACATGGCTTTTTGGTCACCCTGTTCGGCGGCTTTGGTAAACCATTCCACGGCTTTGGCATAATCCAGTTCTACACCGCGTCCGTCGGCATAACAGGTTCCCAGATTGTACTGCGCTTTGGCATATCCCTGCTCAGCGGCTTTGGTGTACCATTCCGCTTCCCTGGCAGGATCCTGTTCCACACCGCGGCCGTAGAAATAACAGATACCAAGGCTGTTCTGTGCATACATATTCCCCTGTTCGGCGGCTTTGGTATACCATTCCACAGCTTTGGAATAGTCCTGTGTTACCCCTTCACCGTAGTAGTAACAGTCCCCCAGATTGTTCTGGGCTTTGGCATTATTCTGTTCGGCAGCTTTGGTGTACCACTCCACAGCTTTGGAATAATCCTGTTCCACACCATAGCCACTGTAGTAACAGCCTCCCAGATTATTCTGCGCACCGGCATACTCCTGTTCGGCCGCTTTGGTATACCACTCCACGGCCTTGGAATAATCCTGTTCCACCCCGTAGCCGTAGTAGTAACAGAAACCAAGACTGGTTTGCGCCCGCGCATGATCTTTCTTTGCAGCTTTGGTGTACCATTCCACAGCTTTGGTATAATCCTGTTCCACACCATAGCCGTAGTAGTAACAGTTGCCAAGGTTGTCCTGTGCACTGTCATGATCCTGTTCGGCGGCTTTGGTATACCATTCCACAGCTTTGGAATAATCCTGTTCCACCCCGTAGCCGTCGTAGTAACAGTTACCAAGACCATTCTGGGCACTGGCATATCCCTGTTCGGCGGCTTTGGTATACCACTTTACCGCTTCCTCATAATTCTGTTCCACGCTGTAGCCGTTTTTGTAAAATACACCCAGGTTGTACTGCGCATTGGCATACCCCTGTTCGGCGGCTTTGGCATACCACATAACCGCTTCTGTGTAATTCTGTTCTACACCGTGTCCTTTGTAGTAGCAGTTCCCCAGACCGCTTTGTGCCTGCATATTGTCCTGTTCCGCGGCAAACTTAAACCATTTGATGGCTTCTGTATAATCCTGTCCCACTCCGTGTCCGTTGTAGTAACATCTTCCGAGATTGTATTGACCGTTGGCATATCCCTGCTCGGCGGATCTGGTGTACCATTTTACCGCTTCTGCATAGTCTTTGTCCACACCCTTGCCCTTGTAGTAACAGCTTCCCAGATCGTTTTCCGCTTTTGCATATCCCTGCTTGGCGGCTGCGGTATACCATTTTACCGCTTCATCATAATCTGTTTCCACACCTTCTCCGTTGTAATAGCAGTGCCCCAGATTGTACTGCCCCCGGGGACTGCCCAGTTCGGCGGCGCGGGTGTAATACTTTACCGCTTCCGTCAGATCTTTCTCTACACCGTATCCTTTGTCATAACAGATCCCCAGAGCAGCCAGCGCATTCGGATCATTTGCGACAGCGGCTTTTTTGTACCATTCTATGGCTTGGGTATAATCCTGCTCTACCCCCCGACCGTAGTAGTAACAGTTTCCGAGACGGCTCTGTGCGGCGGTGTGTCCCAGTTCAGCGGCCATGGTGAACCATTTTACCGCTTCCGTATAATCCTGCTCCCTGCCGTCTCCTTCGTAATAGACACAGCCCTGTGTGTAATAGGCGTCGGCTTCCGGCGGAACCACAACCACTTCCGGATTGTTGTCTGTCAGGGATCCCCCGGTGTCTTCACAGGAATGGATGAGCAGTCCGGCGGCCAGGGCCAGTACAACCACAGCGGCTGCGCCGATCACGGCAGGACGGAACCATTTTTTCTCCGTAAGGGACGACAGTACTTTTACTGTCTTTTTCGGCGGCGCGGCAGGTTCTTTTTTCTTTTTCGGCGCTTTTTTTACTTCGGGTTTTTCGGCAGTATCGTCTTTCCGACCGGCGCTTTTCTCCGGAAGCGGACGGCCGAGTATAGCATGGATCCGGGTCTGCAGCTCTGTGATATCCCGTTCCAGCGGCGGGTTCACGGCATCCAGCCAGTGTGTGGAGGCCAGATAGTATGCCAGTGCATCACTCATGTTTACATTGTCCACACGGAAGGGAATGATGGTGCAGCCGGCGTTTGCCGCATTGGTCACCTCTCTGACTACCTGATCCGATTGGTTGGACTGTACGGTGAACACCAGCACAAAGATCCGGACTTCCCGTATGGCTTTTACGATTGCCGCCTGCCATGTGTCTGTATTTCCCACATCTCTGGGTGCATACCAGCACTTTACCCCGGAGGATTCCAGCCGGTTGCAGATAGCGTCCGCTATGTTCTTGTTTTTACTGGAGTAACTGATAAAAACGTCGTACACGTGATTATCCTCGCTTTTTCATGTTTTGATATATGCTGATGATAATTCGCGGAAAATATAACAATTTCAGGGGGATGCCGTGCGGATACGGTTCCCCCTGCTGTGTATCGGAGTATAAGAATTACTTTTCCTTCCCGTATGCTTCATTGATCTTGTCAATGTTGGTCTGGAACTGCTTCTGCATGGATGCGATCCGGGAGGCTGCCGTGTTCTGACCGCTGCCCAGAATGTCACGCAGGGTCATAACGTTGAAGTTCATGATGGACAGATACAGGATGGCGGGGTCCACGTACACGTTGTTGGTGATGATGTCCAGCATGGCGGCGGAATCCTGGTCGTTTACATACTTGGCGGTCAGCGCGATTTCATAATAAGCGGGCTTTACAGTTGCATAGCTTTCCGCTGCGAAGGCTTCCATGAAGATACCCAGGTTCGGCAGATCGGATGCGGCTACGCTCAGCGGGATGGCATATACCAGGAACTGGTCCTGTGCCAGTGTGTAGTAGTTGTCCTGTTCGGTATTCAGCTTGGGATTGGGTACCACACCGTATTCGTCGTCCATTTCTCTGGCCATACCGGATTCCAGCCAGTTCAGGGTAATGTTCATCATACCCTGCTTGCCTTCCTGGAAAGCACTCTGGAAGACACCGTCGTTGCCGGCCATACCTTCACTGCCTTCTCCGTTCAGCAGCGCAAGCAGACCATCCACTACGCTGACAAAGTGTTCTACATTCACATCGTAGACATAGAAGTCGTTTTCATCCTTGGAGATGGTCCGCAGGTTGCAGGAACCCCAGAAGCCATCGATGTTGCCGGAGTCGGGGTAGGCACGGGTGGAGTATCCCACAGTATCTTCGCCCACTTCCAGTACACCGTTGCCGTTGGTGTCCACATAGATCTGTTCTGCCAGGGTATTTACAGTATCCAGGGTCCATTTGCCGTCCAGTACGGTCTGGTAGGGATAGTCCAGGCTGTTGTCGCTGAAGAGCCGCTTGTTGAAGACCATTGCGGTGTTGAACCGGAAGAAGCCCAGGGACATGGGACCGGTGCAGAGATACTGCTGGCCGTTTACAGTAGCGGTTTCATTGATGTACTGTGCCCAGTAGGGTTTGGTCAGATCCAGATTTTTCACTTCTCTGAGGTTGTGCAGCATGTGGTTGTACCCCAGGGCGGCGGTGGTGTATGAGTTGGAGGTATACAGATTGTAGGTGGTGTCGCCGGAAGTTACCAGTGTGGTAATGGCTTCGCTTGCAGCGTAGTCGGGATGGCTGAAATCACCGCTCTCGGCACGGATCACATAGTCTGTGATTTTTACATTCAGACGTTTTTCAACAGCCAGATTCCGGTTGTAAACGGCGTCGTTGATAACATCCCCGTTCAGTTCTTCCACGCAGATTTCATCTCCGCAGACTTCCGGATGGGCGCCGCTGAGCACGTTGACGTTCCAGCCGCCAAGGTCAATACCGTCCGGCAGGTCATCCAGCAGGCGGGGTTCGGTTTCCACAGGCTCGGTCTGGGCAGGGGAGGTTTCTGTCACGTCTGTTTCTGCAGCAGATTCGCCGCAGGAGACAAAAACGGAAGAGGCAAGCAGTGCTGCCAGCAGAATGCATAACAATTTTTTCATAATAAGTCCTCGTTTCCCGGATACATTGTATTCCTGTTTTTTGAATATGTCCATTATAACACTTTCCGGGCTCATTGTAAACAGAAAAAGATATTTTTCTTTGTTTTTCGTGCAATTCTGAACATAAAGGGGATACAGTAAAATTTCACAGAAAAACGAACCGGAATCCCACAGAATTTCTGCATCTATGTCCCGGATTTGAGGAAACATATATATTGAAAAACAGCGGGGAATGTGCTACAATAAGAACCATAAAACACAGCGGCACACTATATATATGAAGCAGAATCAAGGGAGGATACAAGAATGGATTCCAACAAGAGACCGGAAACGATGGAAAGAATCACTACCGCGGAGCTGGCAAATGCCTTTATCGAGGAACAGGTCAAGGCTGTCAGAGAGCAGGTGGGCGACGGAAAGGTTCTGCTGGCGCTGTCCGGCGGTGTGGACAGTTCTGTGGTAGCCGCACTGCTGATCAAGGCGATCGGCAAGCAGCTGGTATGTGTACATGTCAACCATGGACTGATGCGCAAGGACGAAAGCGAAAATGTAATCAAGCTGTTCGGGGAAGGACTGGACGCCAACCTGATTTATGTGGACGCCACCGACCGTTTCCTGGATCTGCTGGCCGGCGTATCCGATCCGGAAAAGAAGCGCAAGATCATCGGCGCGGAATTCATTGGTGTATTTGCCGACGAAGCCCGGAAGCTGGAAGGCATTGAATATCTGGCTCAGGGTACCATTTATCCCGATATTCTGGAAAGTATCAAGCAGGCGGAAGGGAAGAAGGCGGTCAAGTCCCATCACAACGTAGGCGGGCTGCCGGAAGATCTGCAGTTTGCGCTGGTGGAACCCATCAAGCTGCTGTACAAGGACGAAGTACGTGTAGTTGGGGAAGCACTGGGACTGCCTCACGCTATGGTATACCGTCAGCCGTTCCCGGGTCCCGGTCTGGGTGTACGCTGTCTCGGCGCCATCACCCGTGACAGACTGCATGCCCTGAGAGAAGCGGACGCCATTCTGCGGGAAGAATTCGACATTGCCGGACTGAATGAAAAGGTATGGCAGTATTTTGTGGTTGTGCCGGATATCAAGAGTGTCGGCGTGAAGGACGAAAGCCGCTACGAAGGCTGGCCGGCGATCATCCGTGCGGTGAACACCACCGACGCCATGCGTGCCACGATCGAAGAAATCCCCTACGCCGTACTGCACAAGATCACCGACAGGATCACCCACGAAGTGGAAGGCATCAACCGGGTG
>SVSN01000011.1 GCA_015064285.1 Oscillospiraceae bacterium
GTCTTGCCGGCGATTTCTTCTTCGGGATTGTAGTAGCGGAAGGCCATGGGATTTGCGCTGTCCTTGCCTTCATACTTTACAACGGGTACGTTCTTGAAAAATTCCATAACGTTCTTCCTTTCAGAATATATAATTTATTATTTTTTTATCGGTTTCAGGATTGCCTGTCCGGCACCTTCCGGTACGGCATGAGCATACCATTGTTCATCTTGTTTCCCATTTTGGCGAGCATCTATGGTATATGTATGCTCCGGAAACTGTTTTGGGAGATACGGCAGCGTCTGCAGGGTAATGCTGCTGCGCATGTATTTATGTATATATTATTATATAGATACGAAAGAGATTTGTAAAGGGGAAAACATAAAAAACCTCTGCAGAACAGATCATAAAACCGACATATGACCCGCTTTGCAGAGGAAACACAGCGTTTTATATTTCTTTCACAACACAGCACTCTTCCGTTCCGTAATACCGCAAACATGCCAATACCCCCTCATCAATCCGCTCTCCGCAGACCGCAATGGGTACGGCAGGAGGACAGCCCGTATGCACCGCTGCCAGCACCCGTCCGGCACACTGTACGGCAGGCAGGATTTCCCTGGGCATAAACGATGCTTCCCGGGGCGAGAAAACCCTTTCCGGCAGAGAAAACCGCGGCGGTTTCTGTTCCGCAGGCAGACGGGACGGCAGAGAAAGCAGCACCTCCGTCAGGCGGCACAGACCCTCCCGACCGGTCTCCGGGGTAATCATCAGCACCAGAAAATCCGGATCCGCAAATTCACATTCCATGCCCTGCGACCGCAGAATCCCGGCCAGCTCATCACCGCGGTATCCGTACGCGACCGCACATATGGTCAGTTTCATGGGTTCGTCCCCACAGAAACGGTATCCGTGTGCCGTCAGCTTCTCCCGGCAGATCCGTACAGTTTCTATCCATTCCGCCAGCTTGTCCCGGTACCCATCGTTCAGGTATCCGTTCACGGCGTCCAGAGACTGCAGGATCAGATAGGAAGGGCTTGTGGAGCCGAACATGGCAAGGGCATTTTTGGCTTCCTCGTAAAAAACAGGCGGAAGATCACTGCCAAGATGCAGATAGGCGGCACCGGTCAGGGCAGGCAGTGTTTTATGTGCCGAATCGCAGCATAGATCCGCTCCCAGATCCATAGGATGAGCAGACCCCGGCAGAAACCGCAGGTACGCACCGTGGGCGTTGTCCACCAGAAGCAGCGCACCATGGGCATGGCAGACCGCCGCGATACCGGCAATATCGACCGTATTCCCCAGATAATCGGGACTGGTCAGATATACCGCCGTCACCGGCTTTTCCGCCAGCATCCGTTCCACCTCCGCCGGTGTCAGCCGACAGGAAAGGTAGGAATCCGGTTCTTCGGGATACAGCCACAGCAGGTCAAAATCCAGCAGCACCGCAGCGGACAGGAACGTTTTGTGGGCATTCCGTCCGGCGGCAATCACCGGCTTTTTTCCCTGTGCAGCGGCATACAGACATACCAGATACAGCATGGCACGGATACACTGGGAAGAACCCTCCGTGGAATACAGTGTGGGACAGCCGAACAGTGCAGACGCATTGGATTCGCTTTCCCGGATGATGCCCTCCGCCTCATACAGGCTGTCGGCACCGGCAATCTCGGTCAGATCCAGTGCTTCCATACCCAGAAGAGGCTTTCCCTTGTGCCCCGGCATGTGCAGCCGCAGGGTATCGCTGTCCCGGTACTGTCTGACAAAATCACATATGGGGGTGGTCATAGAACGTTTCATTTCCGCAGGTTTCGCAGGAATCGCAGTCGGCACAGCCGTCATCCCCGCTGTCTGCACTTTCTCCGGCAAATTCCCGGGTAATTGCCACAAGAATGGCGCATTCCATCCGTTTCCGGAACAGATCGCAGCCTGCTTTGTAGATTCCCTTGACAGAGCCGGTGGCATGGTACGCATTGGCAGCGCATCCGCCGGAGCAGTACAGGCGCGCCCAGCAGTCACGGCATTCCGGACGGGCGTACACATTGCAGGAAAGGAATTCCTTCTGGATTTCAGTATTCTTCACACCGTCAAAAACATTGCCCAGCAGGTATTTTTCGTCACCCACAAACTGGTGGCAGGGATACAGGTCGCCCCAGGGGGTAACAGCCATATATTCCGTACCGGAACCGCAGCCGGAGATCCGCTTGTAAATGCAGGGGCCACCGGTCAGATCGATCATATAGTGATAGAAGGTAAAGGGCTTACCTTCCTTATCCCGCTGAATCATCAGTTCCGCCAGCTTTTCGTACTGTTCCATAACCACGGCGATATCCGCTTCGGTCAGTTCGGAAGGATCCCCGGCAGCGCAGACCACCGGTTCCATGCTCAGTTCGGTAAAGCCCAGATCCAGCATGGTTTTGATGTCTTCCAGAAAATCAGGGTTGGCATGGGTGAATGTCCCACGCATGTAATAGGTTCTGTCCGGCAGTCCTTCTCTGGATTTCACCAGCTTCTGGAATTTCGGAACAATCTTCTCCCAGCTTCCCTTTCCGTTGTAGTCCACCCGGAACCGGTCGTGAACCTCTTTTCTGCCATCCAGAGACAGTACCACATTGCTCATTTCCCGGTTGGCAAAATCGATCACATCGTCGTCGATCAGCACGCCGTTGGTGGTCAGGGTAAAGCGGAAATTCTTGTTGTGGATCTTTTCCTGTTCTCTGGCATATGCCACCAGTTTTTTCACCACATCAAAGTTCATCAGCGGTTCGCCGCCGAAAAAGTCCACTTCCAGGTTATGCCGGGAACCGGAGTTGGCGATCAGAAAATCCAGCGCCTGCTTCCCCACTTCAAAAGACATCACTGCCCGTTCTCCGTGGTATTTCCCCTGACTGGCGAAGCAGTAGGAGCAGTTCAGGTTGCAGGTGTGGGCGATATGCAGACACAGGGCCTTGACCACGCCTGCAGTCTTTTCCTTCAGCATGCCCGCCATGTCTTCAAAGGTGTCGGGGGCAAACAGTTCTTCGTTGTCCCGCAGTTCTTCCACCTGGGCATAACACTCTTCGATATCAGCGGCGGTAATACCGTTTTTGCCGGCATATTTTTCGTTCATGGCAGCCAGAACCGCTTCTCTGCCGTTTTCTTCGAACATGGCGATGATATCGTATGCCACATCGTCCACGACATGCACAGAACCGGAGCAGATATCCAGCACAATGTTGCAGCCGCCCAGTTTATATTGATGGATCATATGGTTGTATCCCTTCTCGGATGTATATATTTATGAAAAAATGCCGCCGTTTTCGGGCGACATTTCCGGAATTACTTGGATTCCTTTGCGGTGTTGTTTTCGCACTTCTGGTTGGCGATACCGCAGCTGGTCTTGCAGGCGGACTGGCAGGAAGTCTGGCATTCGCCGCAGCCACCCTTCTTTACGCTCTTTACCAGGTTACGGGTCTTTAAGGTCTTGATATGTTCCATGAGATGAACCTCCGGGTATGGATTTTTACACCTTGTTATTATAGCACACTTACAGAGGGTTGTCAATCGGTTTTCCGGGAGTTTTTTGTTTTTGTTGCATTTTGAAAGAGAAAGAAATTGTCTGCCAAAACAAACCGACAAAGATTGACAACCACTGCCGACTCTGTTATAATCTAAATAAACACAAGCAGAATCTATTTATCCGACAAGAAAGGATCTGTGCCCATGATGAATCACAACGCCTACATCCAGCGTACCTACCGGAAATACGACAATATTCTGGAACGGTATGCCGCCCACATCTTCCGGACCATCGGACAGGCCGGTACTGTACTGGCGTACGCCACCGATGAGCATCTGCGTCTGCCCCCCTGCCCCTGTTCCATGAATCCCATCGAACCCGGTGCCCGCTGGGGTAACGAATACGGCAATATCTGGCTGCACACCGAGATCACCGTGCCGGACTGCGCCGACGGCAAGATTCTCTGCGCCATTCCCGATGCGGAAGCTGTGGAAATCCTGTGTTACCGCGACGGCAAACCCGCCGGGATCATCAACTCCAAAAACAACTTCCTGGGAGCCATGCACTCTGCCATGTTCATTTCCGGCTGTGCCAAAGCAGGAGAAAAGTTCACGCTGGACTTTGAATGCTATGCCGGTCACGACTGTCTCGGCTGTTCTCCCTACAGCAGCTACGGCCAGGAACGTGCACAGAACAACTTCACCAAGGGATATCACGGCATCCGTCTCTGCGTGCTGGACGAAACCTTCCGGGATTTCTGTTTCGATCTGTCCACCGTTCTGCAGATTGCCAGACTGCCGGATAACAACTTCACCGCCATCAAAGCCCACGAATGCCTGATGGATGCGTTCCCGCATCTGATTCAGGATGTGGCATATGCCACCGAAGACGAGCTGCGCGCCTGTGCGGAAAAGATCCTGCCCATTCTGGCACCTGCTCTGGAAAAGCATCCCGGCGGCGACCGCTCCAGAGGGTATATCGGTCTGATCGGCCACTCTCATATGGATACCGCATGGCTCTGGCCCGTTTCCGAAACCATCCGCAAGTGCGCCAGAACCTACTCCGAAGCCCTGACCCTGATGGATCTTTATCCGGAATACACCTTCATTCAGTCCTCCGCGCTCCATCTGGACTGGATGCGTGAATACTATCCCGACATTTTTGAAGGCATCAGACAGAAAGTAGCCGAAGGACGCTATGAACCCAACGGCGGTGTCTGGGTGGAATGCGACTGCAACGTAACCGGCGGCGAATCCATGGTTCGTCAATTCCTGTACGGCCAGCGGTTCACCCAGAAATACCTGGGTTACCGTTCCGACGCCTTCTGGCTGCCCGACACCTTCGGCTACAACGGCGCCATTCCCCAGATCATGCAGGGCGCGGGTGTAAAGTATTTCTACACCACCAAGATGTCCTGGAGTGACCTGAACTCTTTCCCGGCCGACACCTTCGTATGGCGCGGCATTGACGGCACCGAAGTCATGACCCACTTGAACCGGATGCATCTGATCCCCGACGTACCCACCCTGAACGGTGCTGTGGGCGAGATCCGTGACAAGCACTCCAACGACAGCCGTCTGGTTGCCTACGGTTACGGTGACGGCGGCGGAGGACCCACCTACGGTATGCTGGAATACATGAAGCGGGTGAAGGATCTGGACGGTATGCCCACCATCGAACCCACCACCGTTTCCGCGTACATGCAGAGACTGGAAAAACGCAGAGACCGTCTGCCCCTGTACGACGGTGAGCTGTATCTGGAATACCACCGCGGTACCCTGACCCAGATGCACGATGTGAAGAAAAACAACCGTCTGGCAGAAATCGCCCTGCGGAACATGGAACTCTTCGGCGTGCTGGCTGACAGAACCGACAAGGCCACCCGGGACGAATTCTACAAGATCGTACTGAAGAACCAGTTCCACGATATTCTGCCCGGCACCAGCATTCCCAAGGTATACGAAATCGCCTTCCCGGAAATGCAGAAGCTGATCCGCGAAGTAAACGAAATCACCGCAGACTGTGCCGATTCTCTGGCAAAGGAACAGGCCGGCACCATCTCCCTGTACAACCCCCTGTCCTTTGACCGCAGCAGTGTTGCCGTACTGGACGGTGAGCTGTCCTTTGCCGGCGTGAAGACCCAGAACTATACCGATGCGGACGGCGCGCCCAAGACCGCTGTGGCCGCTGCGATCCCTGCCATGTCCGCCGTTTCCCTGACTGCCGGAGAAGCCTGCTGCACTGCCAGCGCTTTCTGTGCGGAAGGCAATGTACTGACCACACCCATCTACACCGTGACCTTCGACGAAAACGGCTACATCTCCTCCCTGATCGACCGCAGAGTGAACCGGGAAGTGAAGAAGACTTCCGGCGCTCCTCTGGGCACCCTGTGGTTCGGGGAAAACCTGTGCACCGACTACGACAACTGGGAAATCGAAGACGATATTTTCCGCAAGCTCTTCGCTGTGACTGACCTTATTTCCCGGGAAGTGGTTTCCGACGGTGCTGTGGAATACCGTGTCCGTGCCGCTTACAGACTGAGCAAAACTTCCACCGCTGTGGTTGACACCGTATTCTACGCAGACAATCCCCGCATCGACTATGAAATGAAGCTGGACTGGAAAGAAGCACATGCCCTGCTCAAGGCCGGTTTCGACGTAAACGTACGCGCAGCTTTCGTAAAGAACGAAATCCAGTTCGGTCATGTGGAACGTCCCACCACCCGCAACACTTCTCTGGAAGCCGCCAAGTTTGAAGTCTGCAACCACCGCTGGTCCGATATTTCCGAATCCCGGTACGGCGTGGCTGTGCTGAACGACTGCAAATACGGTATTTCCGTGGAAGAAAGCGATATGCGGCTGACCCTGCAGAAGGGCTGCTACCGTCCCGACCCCATCTCCGACAACGGCGTACACTACATGACCTATTCCCTGCTGCCCCATGTAGGTTCCTTTGCGGCAGAAAACGTGATCTACCCCGCATACGAACTGAACTACAAGCCGATCGCCGTAAACGGTGTGCTGGATGCTGCTCCTCTGTTCACCATCTCCGCACCCAACGTCATCTGCGAAGCGGTTAAGGCTGCGGAAGACATTGACAACGCCTATGTGCTCCGTCTGTACGAATGCGAACGGAACACCACCAACTGCGAAGTGGCTCTGTCCGGTGCCAAGCGCGTGACCGTGACCAACCTGCTGGAAGAAGACGGCGTGGAAATCCCTGTTGTGGACGGAAAGATCTCCCTGGCATTCCATCCCTTCGAAATCAAGACCATCGTTGTGGAAAAGTAATCGTTTTTCCCTGACATAACCAAGAATACGGCTTGCCGCCCGGAAGGATACGAAACAGTGTATCAACCGTACGGCAAGCCGTATATTTTTTATTCTGTTTCCGGCACATCCAGCCTGTATTCCATGCCGAAATTCCGGTATTTCGCACCGGCCAGCGGATTGTACGGCAGTTTTTCCCACTCCGCATCCCTGACCAGGGTACGGATCGCCGCCAGATTCTCCGCCGTATCCGTGATATCCGGGATCAGCGGTGTGCGGATGCAGTAGGGTTTCCCCATTGTCCGCAGCTGCCGGTAATTTTCCAGTATGATACGGTTGTCTGCCCCTGTATATTTCCGGTGCGCCGCCGGATCTGCCAGCTTGATGTCCATGATCACATAATCCATGGAGGACACCAGACGCCGGAAGGTTTCCCCCTCCGCATATCCGCAGGTTTCCACGGCAGTACAAATCTTTTCCCGGTGCAGGATTTCCGCAACTGCACAGACAAAATCCGTCTGCAGCAGCGGTTCCCCGCCGGAAAAGGTCACGCCGCCGCCGGACATGGCAAACACATCTTTGTCCCGGAGCAGTACCGCCGCCAGCGCTTCCGGTGTATAGGATGTTCCCGCCACGGAAAGGCATCCTGCCGGGCAGATGTGCAGACAGCGTCCGTATGGCTGACAGTCCGGGTGGGAACAGGAGATCTTACATTTATCACAGTGGCGGCAGGCGTTTTCCTTTACGGAAAGCTGTGGCTGCGGCGACAGTCCCTCGGGATTATGACACCATACACACCGCAGGGGACAGCCTTTGAGAAACACCGTTGTACGGATGCCCGGTCCGTCATGCAGGGCAAAGCCCTTGATATCAAAAACAATTCCGTCCATAGCAGCCTTACATCACGTATTCCTGCCGGCGGATCACATGATCCTGGAATTCCCTGTCCAGCTCGCAGAAGTAGGCGCTCCAGCCCCAGATCCGCACGATGAGCTGACGGTATTTTTCAGGATGTGCCTGGGCATCCAGCAGCCGTTCCCGGTTGACAGCATTGAGCTGCAGCTGATGGCCGCCGGAAAGAATGAAATACCGCACCAGAGAAGCCACCTTTGTGACCGCATCCTCGCCCTGGAACATTTTGTCGTGGAATTCCAGCGTCAGAGGGCCGCCGTTGATCACCTTGGCCAGATCCGGTTTCGTGAAGGATCTCACCACATCCACCGGGCTGGGAATTTTCGCAAAGATGCTGACGGAATAGTTGGCGGCAAAAGGTTCGTCCTTTCTTCTGCCGTCGGGAGAAGCGGGAAGCGCGGCAGCATGCCACAGGTAGAACATGGCAGAACCGGTACCGGCACGCCAGATCCCGCCTCTGTCATTTTTCCGTCCGGCCAGAGCACAGGAAAACGCTTCCGTGAGATACACCAGATACCGGTCGGCTTCGTCATCCCGTCCGCATTTGGGAGCTTCATACCGCAGTGCCGCACACATTTCATCCGCATCGGCAAAATCCCTGTCCATAGCATCGATCACCTGAGACAGTGTCCACCGTTTTTCCGTAAACACATATTTTTCCAGAGCGGCCAGGGAATCCGCACCGCAGGAGATCCCGGTACCGTGGATCCCGAAATTGTTGTATTCCGCACCATCCGCAATGTTCCGTCCGCCGTACAGCAGGTTCAGGAAAGGCGACGGCACGAACCATACATCATGCACCTTATCCATAATGGCTGCCGCTTCTCTGCGGATCTCCCGGGCAACGGCGATTTTCATGTCCTGTACCCCGGCGTCATCAGACAGTGTACGGATGGCACGATCCACACACAGCGGATAGGACAGAGCGCCGATGTTGGCAATCTCCATTCCCACCTTCGGTATGATGAACTCCCAGCAGGCAGCCACCGTATAGTTTGCGGCGTCCTCCGGGGCATATCCCAGCCTGCAGAGCGCCGGAATCACCACATCATCGTTGGAATACTGGGGGAAACCCAGTCCCACTTTGGTCAGTTCCGTCCCTTTTTCGTACACGGAAAGAGGGGTATCTTTGTTCACACGCAGATTGATTTTGGGGTCAATCAGCTTCAGTTCTCCGCTGATTTTCAGACACATTTCCGTCAGCTCGTTCCAGACGTTTGTGCCATCGGGCAGCCGTCCGCCCAGCATCATGCTCTGGCCGTTGTCCCCCTGCTGGATCCCGGTATACATATCGCTGTCTATGTTGAAGGAAAGGAAAAAGTCTTCCAGCAGTTCTTCGGCTTCCTCCATGGTCAGGATGCCCGCATCCAGGTCATGGCGCAGGTAGGGCATCATGTATACGTCGAACCGGCCTACCGTATTGTGGTAATTCCCTTCCAGCCACAGCCCGTAGTGGACAATACGGAAAAACTGCAGTGCTTCCCGGAAGGTCTCGGCAGGATATTCCGGTACCTTCGCAAGAACCTGTGCCACATCCTCCCGTCCGACACGCAGTGCTTCCTGCCGGTAACTTTCGCACAGGGCAGCAAGGGCGTCCAGATCGGCGGCAGCCAGAGGATCAGCTCCTTCTCTGGCCGCTTTGAATCCGGTTTTCACCAGAGACATATGATCCGGACAGATATTGGATATGTAGCCGGATTCATGGATGAAATGCTCTTTTTTGATGTTCTCCCATTCCGCCGGAGTCAGCACATCGGGGCCGTTTGGCAGAGTCCGCATCAGAACAATCTTCTGTCCGGGCAGGATGTGGGGATTTTTCGCTTCCTCGGCAGCCATCTCGCAAAACCGTGCAGACATACGCCGGGCGGGGGTCATTCCGGCAGCGGCATATTCGGCAGCACGGGAAAGGATGGCGGGTCTGCGCCACTGGTGATGGGCATGGGATGTGATAAAGGTATATAATGTCTGGTTGGTCATGGCAGCCACCTCATTTTCAACTGGTAAAATATGGAACCCGGCAGCGGCATAACCGGAAGCAATGCCGCGCACAATATCGTGGGGAGAGATTTCTGATTGTATTATAGCATAACTGCGGAAGATTGGCTATAAAAATCCATAAAAAAGGCGGTAAAATTTATGAATCAATCGGAACGGATACGACGGTACGGACGAATCACGGCAGGCTGCTTTCTTTTTGCTATGGCGGTTTCCTTTTGCCTGGAACCCTGGGAGCTGGCGGCAGGAGGCGCTTCCGGTCTGGCCATTGTGCTGGGCCGATGGCTTCCTCTGGAAACGGGAACCATTATTCTCCTCCTGAATCTGCCGCTGCTCTGGCTGGGCTGGCACCGGTTCGGCGGAAAATTTCTTTCGGAAACTTTGTATGCTACCGTGTTCTCCGCCCTGCTCACCAATCTGCTGGATCATCTTCAGGTATGGACAGCCATGCCCCCCCTCTGCACAAACATCGGCTCAGCGGCGATACTGGGCGGGGTTTTATCGGCAGTGGGAATCGGCATTATCTTCCGGGAAGGAGGTACCACGGGCGGCACAGACATTGTTGTGCATCTGCTCCATGACCGATGTCGACGGATTGCTGCCGGGTGGTTTTTTCTGACTGTGGACACCTCGGTGATCCTGCTTTCCTACCTGACCGGAGGCAGCGGAAAAGAAACCTTATTTGCCATTCTGGCACTGGCCGTGTTTTCCCTGGTATTCACCGGCATGGAACGGCGTCTGCCCGCAGAAATATAAACCTGTTTTATGTACCGGACCGGCCGATCTGTGTCTCAGACCAGCACCGGGCCGGATTCTGTCACCGGATCAGCCAGTAAATCAGACCGTACACCATACCGGCAGCCAGACCATAGCTGATCACCGGGCCGGCAATCTGGAAAATTTTCGCACCTGTCCCCATCACAAGGCCTTCGCTGCGGGCATCAATGGCGCTGGATGCCACCGCATTGGCGAAACCGGTTATAGGAACCAGAGTCCCCGCGCCTGCCTTCCGGGCAATCCGGTCAAATACGCCGAAGGAAGTCAGCAGTACTGCCGCGGCAATCAGAGACACAGACACCGCTGTTCCGGCCGCCTCCTCCGCCATCCCCAGAGACAGAAAACTGTTTTTCAGGATCTGTGCTGCGGTACAGACAATCCCGCCGGACACCCAGGCGGTCAGCACATCCCGGAACAGCGGCGATTTTCTGGCTCTGGCCTGTGCATAACGGCGGTACGTTCTGGCATCTGTCTGCATTTTTGTTTTCCTTTCTGCGGAAAATAGTCTGTTTCGGGAATCTCCCGCCGGGATCCCCCGCACGACAGTATTACCGGAAAATGAGAGAAATATTTATAAAAGTGCTCATGTTTATTCATATTCACAGGAAATTTTAATTTGACTTTCCGGGCACGATGGTGTATAATATCCTCAGAAAGAAAATATATAAGAAACATATGCTGCGTATGAAAGGAGCAACTCCCAATGGTATTCAATATCGAAAGCATCAAAAAGAACTTCAAGGACGTCACCGATAAGACTGTAAGAAAGACCGGCGAACTGACAACCATCGCCAAGCTGAACCTGGCCATCAAGTCCGAAGAATCCAAGCTGTCCACCTGCTACAAAGCCATCGGCCGTCTCTTCTACACTGCTGAACGGGACAATCTGGACAACACCGAAGAAATCGCCACCTATATCATGCAGGCCGATAAAATCAAGGCCAGCATCACAGAGTATCAGAAAGAACTGGCAATCCTGCGCAATGTTGTGATCTGCGAAGGCTGCAGCAACGAGATCTCCAACGAATGCATTTTCTGTCCCATCTGCGGTCTGAAAGTTGCCAAGCCCGCACCCGCAGAAGACATTGTTGAAGAAGCAGTGGAAGAAACTGCTGAAGAATGCTGCTGCTGCGAAGAAGCCGCCGAAGAATGCTGCTGTGAAGAAGCTGCCGAAGAATGCTGCTGCTGCGAAGAAGCCGCTGAAGAATGCTGCTGCTGTGAAGAAGCCGCTGAAGAATGCTGCTGTGAAGAAGCCGCCGAAGAAACCTGCTGCTGCGACGCAGAAGAAGACAAGCCTGCCGAATAATCCGGAATCCCACCGGTAGAACAAAGAAATGAGAAATAGGAAGGAATGGAGGAAGAATGCTTTCTGCCCGACTTCTTATTTCTTATTTTTTCATGAGGAGCCATGATTTTTGAAAAATATCTGATACCGGATCTGGTACTGGACTCTTTCCGGGACATCACTCCGGCGCTGCTGCAGGAACGGGGGATCCGCTTCATTCTCTCTGACATCGACAACACACTGGTTACCTACGATGATCCGGAACCCACGCCGGATGTACAGGCTTTTCTGGCCATGCTGGCGGAATGCGGCGTCAGAATCGGTTTTCTCTCCAACAACCATGCCGAACGGGTAGATCTGTTCAACCGATCTCTGGGATATGTAGCCATTGCAGACGCCGGGAAACCGGGAATCCGGAAAGCCGCAGAAGCCATGCGCGCCATGGGTGCCCTGCCGGACAATACCATGTTTCTGGGGGATCAGCTGCTGACCGATGCCGCCTGCGCCAAACAGCTTGGCCTGTACACGGTGATTGTGCCGCCGATCCGGGACAGAACAGATCTGTTCAACCGTACCAAACGGAAAATAGAAGTACCATATATGCGGAAGTACGCAAAATTACACAGACAGAAAGGGTAATATCATGACCATTCAGGAAATCCGCTTTACCAGACTGCAGCAGCAGATGGAAGAACGGGGACTGGACGCTGTATACGTCAGCTCCGCCGAAAACCACCTTTACATGTCCCATTTTGACAATCCGGACGGATATCTTTTCCTAACCCGCAGCCAGGGTTGGGTCTTTGCCGATTTCCGGTATACCGAAGCCGCCAAAGAAGCCTCTTTCCCCGGTCTGCATGTATGCGAACCCGGTAAACCCAAGGTGGAAGAACTGGTAATCAGCGAAAACTGCAAACGGATCGGGTATGAAGACAACTCTCTGACCTGTTCCGCTCTGGCAGGTCTGAAGCAAAGAATGCCTGATGTGGAATGGGTGCCCACCGGCAGTATGTTCGCCCAGATCCGTGCTGCCAAGACACAGGAAGAAGTGGACTGCATCGTTGCCGCACAGCGGATTGCCGAAGGCGCATTCCAGCATCTGATAGGCATGCTCACCTATGATATGACCGAAATCGAAGTGGCTGCCGAACTGGAATATTATATGAAGAAAAACGGCAGCGAAAAGCCCTCCTTCGACACCATCGCCGTATCCGGTACCGCTTCCGCCAGACCTCACGGCGTTCCCCGTCCCGTCAAGCTGGAAAAAGGATTCCTGACCATGGACTACGGTGCTGTGATAAACGGTTATCACTCCGACATGACCCGTACCATCTGCATCGGCAAGGCGGACGAAACCCAGAAGAAGCTGTATCATACAGTACTGCAGGCACAGCTTGCCGCTCTGGATGCCGCCGCTCTCGGCGTAAAGAATGCCGATCTGGACAAGGTTGCCCGGGATATCATTGACGCTACGGAATTCAAGGGCGGCTTCGGCCATTCTCTGGGGCACGGCGTAGGTCTGCTGATCCACGAAAGTCCCAGCGTTTCCCAGTGGTCCGGTGACGCGGTGCTCCATGCTGGAGAGATCATTACCGTGGAACCCGGTATCTATCTGGAAGGCAAATACGGCTGCCGCATCGAGGACATGCTCTGGATCACCGAAAACGGCAAGGTAAACCTGACAAACTGTCCCAAGGAACTGATCGAATTCTGAGTCTCCAAAAAACACAATACGGCTTACAGAATCTTCTCTGCAGGCCGTATTTTTGTTTGCGTTTTATTTGTTTTCCAGGAACTTCGCGTTGATCTCTTCCACCTGCGACAGCGCCATCTGTTCCGCTTTTTCGTACCGGGAAGTGAAGTTGTCGGTGTATTCGTAGATCATATACAGCACTTCTGCAAAATAGTTGCCCACTTTATAGAACCAGCCCAGGTCGAATACACGGGAGGAGAGAATGATGTCCAGCATGGCAATGCTTTCTTCATCCCGCATATATTTGTAGTTCAGCACCTGATCGTAGTATACGGGGGTCACGATTTCATCGGAATAGTAGGCCAGCGCTTCGATGACCATACCGCTGCGCTCCGCATTGTCCATGACACCGGGCACGCAGAAGAACATACTGTGCCAGGAACCCACAGTGCTGTGGTATTCCTTCTGGGATTCCTCGTATTTGGGGTAAGGCAGAATCCCGAAATCCGCTTCCATATCCCGGAAGGAAGCCGCCAGATTCAGAAGCTGCAGATAGTACAGGCTCTGACCGTTCTTGAACATGGAAACCGGGGTAGTGATGTCGTAGCTGTCTCTCTGGTAGTTATAGGATACATTCTTATCAAAGGCAAAGTCGGTGTACCGGTCCAGAACATCCACAACGCTTTCGGTATACAGAGTCAGTTCCAGCAGCCCTTCGCTGTTCAGCGTGGCGCATTTTACGCCGGTGGAGTTGACGGCAGCCATAACGGTGTCATCCCAGGTGATGGAACCGAACCGGTCGTCTGTGGTCATCTTGCCGTCCCCGTTGGTATCCGCGGCAACCAGCTTGGCATATTCCCACATTTTTTCAAAGGTCCATGTACCTTCCTGTACGGAGGAATACAGATCGGTGATGCCGAAATCGGTAGCTACCTGCTGGTTGAAGAACACCGCAATGGTGCAGTCGTTGATGGCGGTGGAAACGGCACCGGTGGTAAAATACGTCTTGCCGGCGATTTTCATATCCTCCACAGCGTTCTGATCCCACCAGGACTGGCTCAGGTCGATGTGAGGCATGGCAGACATTTCCGCCAGAAAACTGCCCAGCACCAGGGTACAGGCGTCATATCCACCCACCGTAGCAGCACCGTAGGCAGCGTCCCCGGCCAGCACAGAAGTGGAGATGGCCTGGTATCCGGGGCCCATACTGTTGCCGTCAATGTTGCCGGACAGCTTTTCGTCGGTGATGTCGATGTTGTAGCGTTCTTCCACGGCGGCATTCCGGTCAAACACGGCATCGTTCAGCAGATCCCCGGTCAGCTCTTCCGCGTGAAAGTCGTTCTTGTCCCAGCCGGATTCGCTGTTGCCATGCACCAGAATGTGGAAATTGTACCCATCCCAGTTTCCTTCCGGCAGAGTGTAGGCAGGTTCCGTTTCAACGGCAGTTTCGGTGACGGCAGGTGTGGTCTGGTCAGACTCACCGCTTCCGCAGGCGATGAGGGGCAGTGTCACGGCAGCACACAGCAGCGCGGCAAGAATTCTCTTAAACAGTTCCATATGCAGTTGTCCTTTCTGTTCATCAGACTGAATTTGGCTTATCAGATAAATTTTTCCAGAATCATACCATATTCTCCGATGGGCGGTTCCCCGTGGAGGGTATGGTATTCTTCACAGATATAGGAAGCAAAGGTTTTTACATGGCGGATCCCCAGTGCGGTATAGAATTCCGTATCGGCATCGCACACATCTGCGTGGAACGGTACTTTCACCGGCGGCATTTTATAGCCGGAGTACAGAGCGTTGTCCAGCCAGTATTCCAGAACATGGGTATTCTCTGCCGGGAAAACAGTCAGCAGATCTTCCAGCAGTCTGCAGTACGCCGGGCCCCGCGGATCTGCCGGGTCTGTCAGCGGTCTGGCATGGTCTCTGTCCATGGGCGCAAATTCCAGAAATACATTTTCCGCAGGCAGGACATCCGGCAGGCATTTGGCGTCTGCGTAAGCAAGATAAGCTGCAGATGCCGCAGAATCATATGCTTTCACCCCGGCGGCAATGGCATTGGCTGTCAGGATCCCCTGATCCGCGCCGTTCAGTTTGGCCGCCCGGCATTTTTCACAGCTGCACCCCGCTTTTGCCGCATCGTCCATCCAGAAGAAATACCTGTGAGACTGTTGTCCCAGCTTTTTTGCCAGCTTATAGGCCCCCTCGGAAACAGCTTCCAGCGCTTCGGGAGAGGACGGGCACAGATTGCAGTCCGCCGTACGTACCCCTTCCCCATCGACCCGGAACATTGTGGGATCCTTATCAAACAGATTCCGGGGCAGCAGCCATTCCAGAGCATGCAGTTCATACTCCACCTGCACACCGGCATCTTCCAGCATGCCGATCACCCGCCGTCCGCCCGGTTTTTCCAGAGCTTCCAGCAGCGCATCCACACTTCCCTGTCCCGGCAAGGCGATTTTGTGTACCCCCAGAGAGGTCAGATTCCCCTCACGGCACCATCTCACCCAGTGGTCACATAGATCTTCATATAAAAGCACTACACCACGGGTCTTTTCCATATGCTTCCTCCCTCTGCCGCATTGACACGGCGTATATGTTTTGGGTATAGGATCATCGTTCCTGTCCGTCCCAGAAATGCTGCAGAATCCGCTCCAGGGAATCCGGGTCCGCTGTGTACCGGATATGCTGCCAGTGGGCGGGGAACAGCAGCTTGGTTCCCGGTTCGTTGTACCGGTCGTCAATCAGCAGAACCACGCCGCGGTCTGTTTCCGAGCGGATCACCCGGCCTGCCGCCTGAAGCACTTTATTCATCCCCGGATAAATGTACGCGAATTCTCTGCCGTTTTCCGATTTGTTCTGGTAATATTCCGCCACCAGATTGCCTTCCGCCGAAAGTCCCGGCAGTCCGGTTCCCACGATCACAGCACCGATCAGGGAATTGCCGCGCAGGTCGATCCCTTCGGAGAACATACCGCCCAGCACACAGAACCCTACCAGATGGGGATACCGTCCGCCCTCGAATGCCGCCAGAAACTTTTCCCTGTCGCCGTAGCCCATGCCGTTTTTCTGCTGGATTGCCGGAATGTGGGGACAGATCCGCCGGAACCATTTGTATACCGACTTCATATAGGCATACGAAGGGAAATAGATAATATAATGCCCTTCTTTTGCCTCCACCGTTCTGGCTATGATATCCGCCGTATCTTCCGCCGTCCCCTTCCGGTCGCTGTAACGGGTGCTGATCCCGTCATAGGCCACCAGACAGAGATTATCTTTTTCGTAAGGGGATGGCAGATCCAGATACACACCTTTCGGCGAACCGGTTACGCTCTGGTAATATTCCGCCGGAGACAGAGTGGCCGAGAAAAACAGGGTCGCCCGTGCGCTCTTCAGCATGGTATCCAGCAGGCCGCCGGGATCCAGACACAAAATCTGAACCGTCAGTTCCCCCTCCGCCACGGGAGCATCTCCGCTGCGCACCGGCTCTTCGCTGACCGCATGAAAACAGAACCGCTCGTCCGCATATGCCGCTGCTCCCACGAACTGCATCAGGGACTGCCGGAACGGGATCAGCTCTCCCGCAAACTCGTGCCGGTCCCGGATATACCGGCTCAGCACCCGTATCAGATCGCCGAACCGTTTTTCCACCTCGGGTATCTGCGTGTCCCGCCAGGATCCGATTTTCTTTTCCGTTCCGCCGTCATTGGTCAGATAGGATTCCCTGCCGCAGCGGCGCTGTATGGTACGGAACCAGTTTTCCGTCTTCGTCAGCGCACCCTCCAGGGTCTCATCCCCGGGGAACAGCTTGTCCTTGATCTGCCGCAGACGCCGGATCTCTCCGTATGTCAGCGCCGCAGAATACATGGCTCTGGCTCTGTCCGGCAGATTGTGCGCTTCGTCAATCAGAAAGATATACTTTTCTTTCCGCCTGACATCTTTGAAATACCGCCGCAGCCGCATCCGGTCATCGAACACATAGTTATAGTCGCATATGATCAGATCACAGTACTCCGACAGATCCAGCGCCAGTTCATGAGGGCACACTTCGTTGTCCTGTGCCGTCTGCCGGATCTGTTCCGGGGTATACACCGTGCCGCCCTCCAGCAATGACAGCAGCGCTTCCGACTGCCGTTCCTCATATGAACGGTAGGTATTTTTGCCGCCTTCCACGCCGGAAGAAAAACCGATGGCATGGAGTGACGGGCAGACCGGGCATTTCAGCGCCATGCTGGATTCCCCGTCAATTTCTCCGGACGCACACAGACTCTCCTTGGCCAGAAGCAGGATCACCCGCATGTGGGGTGCGTATTTTCCCAGCCGGGCAGCCCCATCCAGCGCCGCTTTCCCGGTGATGGTTTTGGCAGTACAATAAAAAATCCGGTCGGCTCTGCCCTGACCGATACTTCTCAGCGCAGGGTACAGAGCAGACATGGTCTTGCCGATACCGCAGGGGGCTGACACAAACAGTCTGCCTCCGGTTTTTATGGTGCGGGACGCTTCCATGATAAAATCCCGCTGCCCGGGTCTGACGGAAGCATACGGAAACGGCAGCGCCTGCAGTTCGTCCAGCCGCAGAGAGGCACGCTCCTTTCCGATACGCAGAAACGGCATGGCACGGCGCAGCAGTCCGTTCACGAAGGCGGCAAGCATGCTTCTGGCAAACACCGCCCGATAGCTGCGTCTGGTACCGTCCGCCCGCCGGACAAACGTGATCTGCACCGCGGCACGATCCACATGGCTGCTTTCGCATATCATGAAAGCATAGCAGGCCGCCTGGGCAAAATGGGCCGGCACGGTAAACGGCGTGGGATTGTCCCGGAAGGAAGACAGGGTTTTACATTCTTCTACGGTATGGAGCTCTCCGTCAAAGGCAATACTATCACAGCGTCCGTGCAGTTCGATTTTCTGCCCGTCCATGACGCAGCTGTATGCCAGTTCCATCTCGGCAGCCGCTTCTGTCAGCCGGATCTCCCCCGCTTCGTACAGTCTGTCCGTCTGAAGCTGCCGGTGCATCCGTTCTCCTTCGGCAGCGGGATCTCCCTCCGGACGGGGATCGGCCGCTTCCTCCGTATCTGCCGGATCATCGGCATCCCAGACCTGCCGGAAGCCATATTTTTCCGTTGTTGCGGCCGGCCGTTCCACACTGCGTGCATAGGATGCCAGCTCGGTGACACCCAGTGTTATGGTATCATCGTCTTTTCTGTACTCCATAGGATACGGCCCGCCTTTCGTTTTCGTTCTTTTCTGTATTATAGCATAAATCCCGGTGCTTGACAATGGGCGGAATCTTTTTTCTTTTCGGAGATGACGGGATACGGCAGTATTGCCCGGACAAAAAAATCCGTTTCCGGATATGAAGTGCCAAAGATTGACAATGCCTGCAAACTCTGCTATAATGATAAAGAGAATTTGAAAAGAGATTACAGAGAAAAAGGAACACATTATGGTACTTGCACCCAGAGAAACCACCGTTGCCTATCGCTGTCCCGAATGCGGCGCGCTGGTCATGAGTATGGTGGGAGTTTTCACCCTGACCGCAGATATGATGCGGCTCAAATGTCCCTGTGAAGGTTCTGAGCTGGAGATCATTTATACCAAAGATAAAAAGATACGCCTGAACGTGCCCTGTTTTGCCTGCCCCCACTCCCACAGTTACCAGATTTCTTCCCAGATTTTCTTTGAAAAAGATCTGTTTGCCCTGCCCTGTGCCTATTCGGGTCTGGACATCTGCTTCATCGGCAAGGCGGATAAGGTACAGGAAGCGGCCAAAAATGCGGAAGAAGAACTGATGGAACTGCTGGGCGATACGGATTTTGCCACCTATGCCGGCGCCCGTGGGGAAAGAGGAGAACTGAGCGATCCCCAGGTATACGATATCGTGCTGTATGTTATTCAGGATCTGCAGGACGAAGGTGCGGTTCACTGCCACTGCCCCGACGGAGAAGGAGAGTATGTGGTAGACATTCTGCAGGATATGATCCGCGTCACCTGCAAGAACTGTGCAGCCTCCGTGGAGATTCCCATCGGCAGTCTCACCGCCGCCAACGATTTCCTGGAGAACTGCGACCGTCTGGATCTGACCTGAAAATATTCCCGTAACCCTTTTTCCCGCCCCGCATATTCTGTTAACAGAGCGGCACACCAGCTGCTCCGACAGTCCGGTACCCCAGGCAGCAAAGAGAAACCTCTCTGTGCGGCAGTACCGATGCCTGTGAAGTCTATGGAGCATATGCGTTCCGGCATATCGGAGAAAGGGTAAAAATATGGGATGCTTCTGCAACATTTTTGAAAACAACGAATGGATCTGGATCCTGATCCTGCTTCTGATTCTGTTCTGCTCCTGCTGCAACTGAGGATCCCGACCAGTGACAGCCGCCCGCTCCGCCTGTGGTTTTCCGCCGGCCGGGCGGGCTTTTTTTCCGGAAAATCTCCCAAACTGCTTGCATTCCGACGGCAGGTATTGTATACTGAAACATAACATATCCGTCGGGACATACCGCCCTCTGCCGGGGTACGGTGTTCTGCCGGACACAGCAATATATCTGTACATCAGGAGAATCCGTATGAAAACCAATCATCAGCATATGACTGTCTGCTGGGAAAAAGGCGTGCTGACCTCTCTGGTAAGAGACGGCAGAGAACTGCTGGCCCAAAAGCAGCTGCCCCTGTTCACCCTCCGTCTCCGGGACAAACAGGGAGAAGCCCATCTGCTCTCTGCCGAAGACGGTATCTGCACCGTAGAACAGACCGGCAGCACCACCTGTGCCGTATACACCGGTTTTACGCCGGATGTGACGGTAAAGCTCACCCTGCAGGAAACCGAAGACGGCTGGACATGGCGTGCCGCTGTGGAAAACCGTTCGGATATGGCGCCGGAATGGATGGACATGCCCGCTCCCATGATGGCCGGTCCCCTCTGCGCCCAGGAAGGAGACGCCAAAGTATTCTGGCCCTATAACGAAGGGGTTCTGGTAGACGATGGCATGAAGAAAAACTACATGATCGAGCCGGAATATCCCTCTCAGGGCAACTTCGCCATGTTCCCCAATATGGTATTCGCCCAGTTCATGCTGTACCTGTTCGGAGACGCCGGGCTGTACATGGGTCTGGAAGATCCCGCCCGTGGTCTGAAAGGGATCGATTTCCGGTACTGTGCCGACGGGATCCGTTTCCGCAACCGGGTATTCTGCGGCGCAGATTTCGGCGAAAACTGGGAAACCGGGTTTGATCTGGTATGGCGTTTCTTCGACGGCGACTGGATGGACGGCGCAGAGCTGTACCGCCGCTGGTTCACCGCCAATCTGCCGGACGGTCTGGTTCCCATGCAGGACAACAAAACCCTGCCGGAATGGTACAACGATCTGCCGCTGGTGATCACCTATCCCGTCAGAGGGATTCACGATATGGACAAGATGGATCCCAACGGATTCTTCCCCTATGTCAACGCTCTGCCCTATCTGGAAGAGATCGCGGAGATTACCGCTTCCCGGCTGCTGGTTCTGCTGATGCACTGGGAAGGCACTGCCCCCTGGGCGCCCCCCTATGTATGGCCTCCCTATGGCGGTGCGGACGGATTCAACGAATTCATGCACCGGCTCCATGCAAAGGGCAATCTGCTGGGGGTATACTGCAGCGGTCTCGGCTGGACGGAACAGAGCAATCTGATCGAAAGCTACAACACCGAAGCCCGGTTCCGGGAAGAACATCTGGAGACAGCTATGTGTACCGCTCCGGACGGTTCTCTGCCCAAGAGCAAGATCTGTACCGGTCAGCGCTCCGGCTACGACCTGTGTCCGGCTTCCGATAAGGCACAGCAGATCCTTACCGAAGCGCTGACGCCCCTGCTGCAGAGCGGTGTGGATTACGTGCAGGCAATGGACCAGAACCACGGCGGTGGTATGTATCTCTGCTACAGCCGGGAACACGGTCACGCCCCCACCCCGGGTCCCTGGATGACCGAAACCATGCAGAAAACCCTCCGCAGCTGGAAAAGCTCCTGCCCCAACACCCTGCTGGGCTGTGAATCGGCAGCAGCGGAACCCTTCCTTGCCTCCCTGGGTCTGTCCGACAACCGGTTTGAGCTGAACTACGAATTCGGCCGCCCCGTACCGGCATATGCATACCTGTATCACCCGTATCTGTACAACTTCATGGGCAACCAGGTCTGCTGTCCCTTCACCCATGAAACGGAAGCGCTGTGCTATCGTCTGGCCTATGCGGCAGCTGCCGGCGACCTGCTGACACTGGTACTGAACGACTTCGGCGAAGTGGAATTCTACTGGGGTATGCGGGACTTCTCCAAGGTGGCGGATAAAGAAAGCATTCTTCGGTTCATCGCCAACTGGCGGGTATGGCAGAAGGCCTATACAGCCTGCCTGCGGAACGGTCAGATGGTAAGGAACCTGCCCTACGACTGCGAAACCACGGATATGCCCATGAAGAACGGCTGTATGTTCACGGAAAAATCCGTGCTCAGCTCTGCCTGGACGGACGAAAACGGCGGAGCATGCCAGTTCTTCCTGAATTATACCGATCATCCGGTGGAAGTAACGCTGCACTGCGGCGCATGCACCGGTTCCATCTGTACCGATCTGCACAGCGAACGTGTTATCAGCGGCGCAGAAGAGACTTTCATGGTACCGGCATACGGCATGTGTCTGGTAAAATGGAAGGCCAACTGATAATCCTGTAGTTCTCACGGCTGCCCGGACGTTCCGGTTCTGTTTTACTCTGTCCCGACAAACGGCTGCCGGACTTACATTTCCTGCGATCCATATAAGACAAAACGGCTTCCCGCACGGTGTACTGTACACAGCGGCAAGCCGTTTTTGGTATTCCGTTTTCTCCGGTTCAGCCGTTATTTACCGGGCGTATTCGTTGCACAGGGAGTATACAGCAGGCTCGTCTTCCTCGATGGCAGAGAAACGGCCCATGGGAGTCAGGAAACGGTTATCGCTGGTGTCGTCATTGGTCATGGACACTTCCCCGACAATGCAGTCCCCGCCGTCCCCCCAGAAGCTGTGATACAGCCCCCGTGTCATGGTAATGGACTGGCCCGGTTCCAGTTTCAGGATGGTTCCTGCCGGCACAACCGTGCGGAATCCGTCCAGCTGCAGCGGCACATCCGCCTTCGACAGTTCTTCGTTTTCGTCGGAAAGGTACACCTGTACAGCAAGCGCGGCGCCGGAACGGTTGATGATATCCTCCATCTTTTTCCAGTGGAAGTGCATGGGAGTCACCTGGCCTGCCCGGACATACATCAGTTTTTCCGCATAGGTCTTGGACGCAGGATCGTTGTAGTCCCCGTTGCGCAGGGTAAAGAGCAGAAGTCCCAGCTTTTCGTATTCCCCCTTGCCGAAGTCGGTGATATCCCACCCCAGCATTCTGTCCCGGATCTCGTTATATTCCGGCCCCAGCTGCGCCCATTTTCCCGCAGGAATTCTGGAAAACGGCGGCAGAATGAATCCGGCAGCAGCAAAAGCCGCTTCAGCCTGTTTTATGTATCGGTTAACTTCAGAGCGTTTCATGATTTATTATCCTCATTTTTTCAGTAGTGGGAATCCAACAATATTTTATGTGGTTTCCCCGGGTCTCAGAATTCCACCACGACCATGGCATGAATGAACAGCTTATCGATCGTGTAGGACAGTTCCTTTCCGTCCCACTTGTATTCGAGTTCCTGCATTTCCGGTGCCAGATATACCTTCTTTGGCTCCTTGTCCGGACGGAGGGTTACGTGTACATCGTATACCGGCAGGATATCTTCAATGATTTCGATACCGCCGCCCCGTTTTACGGGAGAAGCATACAGAACGTGGTTCACCAGACGATTCTGTTCCGGCTGTTCCATCAGGGTCACGACACCCTGTGCAGGCAGGTCGGTCACCAGAGTCTTTTCGTCTGCCATCAGGGATTCGATCACACCGAGGAACATCTTTTTGGTAGTGATGCTGCCCTTGTTCGCGTATTCAGCGAAAATCTCGGAAGCAATATAGGCACCGTTTTTACCGATGGTGGCGGCGGGCATGGAGGTTTCCGGATCATTGGGCGTATGCTGGTGAGAAGAGAACGCAAAGGTTGTCCGGTTGAAATAGGGGTTCTCTCTGGTGATCAGCACTTCCCCTTCCGCTTCAATGTCGTATGCCTGCTCATAGATGACGGCAGCGGCGTTCCGCAGGCAGTCGATCTCAAACTGCGGACGGAAATATACCGGACGGTATGCGCTCTGCCCCAGCCATTTTGCGCCCAGATCCACCACAAATTCGTCTTTATCCACAGCCAGAGCGGAGGTACCGCTGGCCAGAATCTTGCCGCCCTTATCGGTGAACGCACGGATCTTTGCGGTCATGGTTTCGTCCAGCCGGATATTGTCGGGCAGCAGAAGCAGTTTGTATTTGTCAAGGGGTTCGTCAAAGTCGATTACGTCAAAGAGATACTTCCCTTCCAGAAGCAGCCGTCCTGCCCCCACATCTCCGGAGGCGCCGTGATGGTGCACCACCTGGCTGCGGGAGTAATAGGCAATGGCGGCGTCCTGGCTCAAAATGGCGATATCGGCCACAGAAGTCACGTTGTCCAGCCAGGGTTCCTTGGCCTCCACTTCGGCATAGGCTTCCCCGATCAGGGCATAGGTGGCTTCATCCATGTATCCGCTGGGGTGCAGCTGATCCCCGATGGAGCACTTGGCACCGTTGGCCACACAGAGCGCTTCTTCGTACCGGAGCGCCATGGGATGCTTGTATCCGCCGAACTCGCCCCAGGTGGTATGGAACTTCCCGGTCATACCGAGGAAATCCTTCCCCAGGGTACGGGAGTAAGCTGCGGACAGGGGGAAATGGTCGTATCCCCAGCCGCCGGTGGGCAGGGATTCCAGTTCCAGATGGGTGTCCACGTCGGCCAGATCCCGGCGTCCCCGACGGATATGACCGCTGTTGTGGAACAGGGGCAGACCGGGCTTGTACTTGTCCACGGCTTCCCGCATTCTCCGGCAGTAGTTGGCGTAGATCCGTTCGCCCAGTTCCGCCACGTTCGCCGGATCATAGGGATCCTTTCCTTCCTCCAGCAGCGTCTTTACGCAGTGCTGACAATAACAGGTACGCACGCCCACGATATCCAGGAAAATCCCGTCAGCATCATAGTTCTTCACCACTTCTTCCACCTGCGCCGCCAGCATATCCAGATAGGGGGTGTTCATGCAGAATTCGTGGTAGCCGGGACGGTTCCAGCCGACAGAATCGTTGGGATCCCCTCTGCGGAGCCATTCAGGATGGCGTCTGGCCAGTTTTTCATCCAGACCGGCGGAAAGATACACAGGGGTTTTTACGCCGATTTCATGGGCGGCTTCGATCTGTGCGGCCAGCAGGTCAAACTTCAGTTCCGGGTGCATTTCGTTGGCTTCGGAAGGATGATACGCCCAGCCGTGGTGACACTTGGAGAAAACCGTAATGGAGTTGACATGCCCCAGCTTCAGTGCGTTCTGAAACTGCTCCTTGGAAAACTTCGCCCCGATGCCGGGAATCTTTTCACTGGTATGAAAATCCAGATGTACCTGACGGAAATTCATAAAGACCTCCTATGGAAGGGAATATAGTTTGGGTATATTGTATCATGCATGGCAGAGAATGTCAATTCATAATTTCCTTTTCCAGAAATTCATCCGGATGCATCCGCGGCAGCAGACGAAGACTGTCCGGCTCTCCCGGGCGGATATCGGCAATTCCGCAGCGGGTGGTCACGGTAATCCGGTATCCCAGGGCACGCAGAACCGCTTCACTGTCCGGATTCCATTTCCCGTACGGATACACGAACACCCTGTCGCTGACTGCCGGAATCTGCCCCATTCGTACCGTATCCCACAGAAACCGCGGATGCAGGGTACCCTTTTCTGTCAGCACACCGCAGCCCTCCTGCCCGTGAAGATCCCATGTATGGGACACCAGTTCCAGTTCCGTCCCAAAGGCTTCTTCCACGGAAAAATGCGGCAGTCCTTCTGTCTTTCCCGCCATGCTGCCCACCACTGCCACGGACATGCTCATCCCGTATTCCCGCAGAACCGGCAGGGCAATGTCGATTACGCTGCGGTAGCCGTCGTCGGATGTCAGCACCACCGGTTTATCCGGCAGATCTCCGGTACCGTCCGCATATGCCAGAAGATCCCGGAATGTCACAGATGAATATCCCGCCTCTGTCAGCGCTTTCAGGTGTCCCCGGAACCGCTCCCTGTCACACTGATCCGGCAGCCCGATGTCCGTTTCTGTAAAATGATGATACATCAGCACAGGCACAGGTACCGCCGAAACCGGCAAAGTCAGAAAAAGTGTCAGCAGAACACAGAAAATCCTACGCATACAACCTCCGTTTTTTCTGTTATCATCCCCCGCTGCCGCAAAAAAATACAGCCTGCAGAGAAGTACCGCAGACTGTATGATTCTGGATTTTGTTATTATTTGATTACATTTTTTGCCCAGAAACCGGATTTCAGCATGGGCATGGCAATACCCATCTTGATCAGGTCCGTAGCCTGCACCAGCGCATAGCAGGTCACAATCGGCAGATCGGTAAACCGGCAGAGCACAAAGGAAACCACCACCGGCACACACCAGGTGTAGAAGCAGTCGAAGAGAAACGTGACCACCGTTTTTCCGCCGGAACGGATCGTGAAGTACGCCACATGTATGTAGGCATGGATCGGCAGAACAATCCCCTGGATCCGCAGCATGGCCGCCGCCATATCCCTGGTGGTCTGTTCCACTTCGTACAGCATGGGAACCAGAGAAGCCGTCAGCAGCAGCAGGATACCGATCCCGATGTGGATCACTTCCGTGATGAAGATCAGCTTCCGGTCGATATCTTTCGCACCTTCGATATTCCCGGCACCCAGCTGCTGTCCGACCATGATCGCCACCACGGAACCCATGGCCATCATCACGATACAGAACAGGTTCCAGGCGGAACTGGCAATATTGGACGCCGCCACCACTTCCAGTCCCCGCAGTGCATAGTTTCCGCTGATCACCGTCATCCCCAGAGACCACAGCATTTCATTGAACATCAGCGGTGTACCGGTCAGAATGATTCTGCGGCACAGCTCTTTCGGAATCACAGGAGACCGGTATGCCCCTTCGATATACTGTAATGTATCATGGTGGATATGGGTATACAGGAGCACATACCCTGCTTCCAGCACACGGGCGATCACCGTTGCCAGCGCCGCACCGGCCACACCCATGGCAGGCATCCCCAGCTTTCCGAAAATAAATATATAGTTTAAGATCAGGTTGGTCAGAATGGCGATCACGGATGCGATCATGGGCTGCATGGTTTCCCCGGTCTCCCGGAGCAGGCTCACGTATACCTGGGATATCATAAAGGGGATCAACCCCCATACGGCAATGCGGAGATAGGCATCGGCCTGCGCCAGTGTAGCGGCAATGTCTTCTGCGGAGTTGTTCTCATTTTCCAGAAACAGCAGGCAAAGGGAATCTCCCCAGATCAGGAACACGACCACCGCCAGCGCCGTCACACCGATCCCGAACAGCATCCGGAACCGGAATGTGTCCCGCATGCCTTTCCAGTCGCCGATGCCGAAAAACTGTGCCCCGAAAATGGAAGCGCCGGACAGTCCGCCGAACAGGGTCAGGTTGAACACCATCCCTACCTGGTTTACGATGGAAACACCGGACAGGGGGACTGTTCCCAGCGCACCCACCATCAGATTGTCCAGCAGTGTCACAAAGCTGGTGATTCCCTGCTGGATGATCAGCGGAATGGCAATGGTCAGCACTATCCGGTAGAAGGCGCGGTCGCCGATATATTTTTGTGTAAAGGATTTTATCATGGACTATACCTTTTCGCAGTATGATTCGTACAGACAGAAAGGGAGGACAGACATGTGCTGCCCTCTTCTTCCGTCAATGTGTATTACAGCCGGTTATTCTCCCAGCTTGAAACCGAAGAAATTCTTGGTGTTGTTGTAGCAGATGTCGCAGACCAGCTGTGCCAGCGCTTCCGTATCAAAGGGATACAGTCCTTCTTCCACCCAGGTACCGATCACATCGCACAGGATCCGGCGGAAATATTCGTGACGGGGATAGGATGTGAAAGAACGGGAGTCGGTCAGCATACCGAGGAACTTGCCGAACACGGACAGGTTGGCCAGCTGCTGCATCTGAGCACGCATACCGTCGATGGTATCGTTGAACCACCATGCGGAACCCTGCATCACCTTGGGATACCCGTCGCCGGAGGTCTGGAAGCAGCCCAGCATAGCACCGATGGCAGCGTTCTGGGTGGGATCAATGGAATACAGAATGGTTCTGGGCAGAGCATTTCTCGTTTCCATCATATCCAGCAGCCGGATGATGTCGGCCATGTTGCATACGCCGATGGTGTCAAAACCGGTGTCTGCGCCCAGGGACTTGTAGATATTGGTGTTGGCATTGCGGTACACACCCATGTGGATCTGCATGACCCAGCCCTGCCTGGTGTATTCTTCTGCCAGGAAGGACAGCATGCCGCACTTGAATACGGACAGCATTTCGGGGGTCACATCCTTGCCATCGGAAGCCAGAGCAACGTCCATTGCCTGCTGTACATGATACGGATCCGGTTCCACGAACATGGGGAATTCGTCCAGACCGTGGTCGGCGGTACGGCAGCCCATTTCGGCAAAGAACGCGATCCGCTTGGACAGAGCTTCCTTCAGGGTAGCCACATCCTTGATTTCCACACCGGCAGCAGCACCCAGCTTGTCATAATACTCCCGGAGACCGGGTTTGTTGATGTTGAAGCACTTGTCGGGACGCCATGCGGGCAGCACCCGGGTCTTGAAAGAGGTATCTTCCGCCAGAGCCTTGTGGTATTCCAGGGTGTCTGCCGGATCGTCCGTGGTGCAGAGCAGATCCACGCCGGACTTTTCGATCAGGCTGCGGACTCTCATATCCGGCTGCGCCAGCTTTGCGGAGGTCAGCGCCCAGATCTCATCGCAGGTTTCGGGAGACAGGATCAGTTCGCAGTCGAAATACCGGCGCAGTTCCAAGTGCGTCCAGTGGTACAGAGGATTGCCGATGAGAGAAGGCATCACGGAAGCGTAAGCCTTGAACTTTTCGTAATCGGATGCGTCGCCGGTGATGTACTTTTCCGGTACGCCTGCAGAGCGGATGGCACGCCACTTGTAATGGTCGCCGCCCAGCCACAGCTCGGTGATATTGCTGTACTGCTTGTTTTCAGCGATATCTTTGGGGCTGACATGGCAGTGATAGTCAATGATGGGCAGCTGCGCTGCATAGGTATGATACAGAATCTTGGCAGTTTCGGTGGACAGCAGGAAATTCTTCCCCATAAACGTTTTCATAAATCGGTTCCTCCGTTGATGATATGACAGTATCCGGGATTTTACGTTTCCTACCTATCATACAGGATTTCTGCCGGTTTGTCAAGTACGACGGCAGAATTTACCTATCCATCCTCCGTCACCGGCAGGGATTGACTATTGCATTCTTCTTACATCTGTGATATACTGTATATACCAAACAATTCTGAGGTATCCTTCGTATGAAACGGTTATTCTGTATAGTTGCAGCTGTCTGTATGCTGCTGTCCTTTGCGGCGGGCATACAGGCGGAAAGCACGCTTACCACCACCCATCTGCCGGACAGCTCCCTGACCTTTTCCGTCGACGGCAGTTCCCTGACAGTTTCCGGCGCCATTCTCTGTGACAGACTGGAAAAAATCATGGTCAGCGCCGGGGAAGAAGAACGTTTTCTCACCGCCGGCAGCGGGAAACAGATCTGCGAAACCTTCACACTGAGCGGAACAGATCCGGTTTCCGTACGGGTCTACACCAAAAAAGCCGGTGAGGAGCTGTACTGGAGTTACATCTGGCAGACGGTTTCCGTCACATACACAGATGCCGGATACCGGCTGGTAACAGCTCCTGTATATGCGCACAATACGGCTGTTCTGGAGAGCTGGATCAACCCGGCAGACCATCTGTCAACCGAAACGGATCCGGCTGTGGCAGCCAAAGCGGCAGAAATCCTGGGCGGAGAAACGGATCCCTACCGGAAGCTTCTGGCGCTGTACCGCTGGACGGCGGAAAATCTGTACTACGACAACGACTATACCGCCGGAAGGACCCAGACTACACCCCTTGCCCCGGCAGATGTGCTGGCAGCCGGCCATACGGTCTGTGAAGGGTATGTCAATCTGCTCCGTGCCTTCTGTCAATCCCAGGGAATTCCCTGTATGGCAGTTTCCGGTTACGGCGCAGGCACCGGTACGGACGGTTTTATCTCCGCGGAAGACAGCGTGCTGCTGACAGAATCCAACCATACCCATGCCGCTGCCTGGGTGAACGGACGCTGGATCCATATGGATCCCACCTGGGACAGTCCCAACCGGTACGAAAACGGTGTGAAAAACCGCGGCATCTCCAGCGGATATATGTATTTCGATACCACCCTGGACTATCTTTCCATGAATCATAAGATCCTCACTGTTCCGGCAGCTGCGGCGGAAAACACACCCAGTACATGGGCTGTACCGGAAGTCCGTGCAGCACTGGAAGCGGACATTGTACCCTATCCCCTGCAGAAAAAGTATACAGCCGCCATTTCCCGGGCCGATTTCTGCCAGCTTCTGATGACTATGCTGGTGAAGCGTATGGGATATACTTCGCTGGATGCGCTCACGGCAGACCGGGGACTGACTTTCCCCGAACCGGTATTCAGCGATACACAGGAGCTGAGCAACCGGCAGGCCATTGAAGCCGCCAACGCGCTCGGTATTGTGAACGGCAGAGGAAACGGTATTTTCGACCCGGCCTCCGGCATTACCCGGCAGGAAGCGGCTGCCATGCTCATGCGGGCGGCAAAGGTGCTGGACATTCCCATGGGCGGCTCCCCCCGCAGCTTTGCGGATATGACAGAGGCGGACGAATGGGCAGCCATCGGGATTCTGTATGTTTCTTCCCTGCAGAACCCGGCAGGACAGGCCGTTATGGGCGGTACCGGCGAGACCACCTTCTCCCCCAAAAATACCTACACCACCGAGCAGGCGATCCTCACCATGATCCGGCTCATGACAGTTTCTTCCTGAATACAGCAGATACAGGGCGGTTTTCCTCACCGGAGAGCCGTCCTTTTTTCCATAATTCATAATTCTTCATTCCAAATTCATATTTACCTCTTGCTTCCGGTGACAAACTGCGGTATAATAATATGGTATATTTTTATTGTCAATACGTTTATCTCGAAAGGATATCGTCCATATGTCTGAACAGACCAACCCGATTATAGACACTTCCGATATCAGTCTGCTGTATCCCGATGCGGACAGTCTTCGCCGGCATGCCGCGGGAGAAGATATCGCCAGAATGAGCCAGGTCACCGCCGAGCAGCTGGAACTGTATTATCTGATGGATCTGAAAAGCTGTGACTTCGGTTCCTTTTACACCGCTGACACTGAGGTAATTCTGTACCGGCAGAGCACGTTTGCGGATATGCTGGAAAACCCCGAGCTGACACAGGTGCTGCTGAAAATGATCCCCTTCCTGAACGATATTACCGAACTGCGCCGGATGGGATCCGAATCTGCCGCCTCCACCGAAGCCTATCTGTACAGCATCACGGAAGTGGAACTGTACACTTCCCTGCTGGATCTGCTGAAAAACCGGCTGCTGCCTATGGCGCCCAGGTTCAAAAGCACAGCTTTCCGCCGGTTTGCCGAACGGATCAACATTCTGACCGCCAGCGAATATTACCGGGATCTGAATGAACGGCTGACCGAACTGACCTCCCGCGTCAGAGAAATCAAATCCATCACCATCGGCGTAAACCTGGACTCCCAGCTCCGTGCGGAAAAAGCCGGTGTGCTGTCCATGAACAACGAATATTTCAAATCCGGCGAGCTGCTGGACAAGATGCTCCGTCTGGACTTCAAGTCTGACGAGATGACCTGCATCGCACCCCTGATCCCGTTCCGGAAGGGACAGTCCGACAACCAGCAGATGGCTCTTGCCAACGCTTTCAACACAGCCATCGGTGATGTGTTCCGTTCCTCCATCCGGGCATGGAAAAAAGTGATCCAGATGTATGTTCTGGAAAATACCGACTTCCTCATCCGCCTGATGCCGGAAATCGAATTTGTCACCAAGGCTACCGAGCTTCTCCAGCGGCTGCAGGAAAAGGGATGCCGCCTCTGCTCCCCCACCATTGCGCCTATGACCGAGAAGAAGTTCACCGCCAAGGCTCTGTGCAATCCCATTGTAGCTTCCAAGCTGGACGGGCCTGTGATCCCCAACGACTTCACCTTTGATGTGGACGGCATGATCTACGTGCTGACCGGCCCCAACCGCGGCGGTAAATCCGTTATCACCTGTGCTGTCGGCATCGCTTTTGTGATGGCACAGCTGGGTCTGCCGGTGTGCGCCGACGAATGTGTCATCAGTCCCTGCGATGAGATTTACACCCACTTCCCCACCGGCAGCGAAGATACCATCGACAAGGGCCGTCTGGGCGAAGAATGTTCCCGTCTGGGTGCCATTTTTGAAACCGTTACCGAAGACAGCCTGGTACTGCTGGACGAATCTCTGTCCTCCACCGGCTCCTATGAAGGTGCTTATATCGCGTCCGAAGTGCTTCAGGGTTTCTCCATGGTGGGATGCCGCGGGATCTTCTCCACCCACCTGCACGATCTGGCCGCTTCCGTGGATGAGATCAACGCAGCCTGTCTGCCCAAGGGTGGGGTGAAGATCGACAATCTGGTAGCCGCCATTCAGGAAGGCAGCCGCAGCTTCAAGATTCTGCGCGCCAAGCCCGACGGCAAGAGCTACGCCAGAGATATCGCCGAAAAGTACGGCCTGTCCCTGGACCACATTCTGGAAAAAGTACAGAACAAATAACCACAAACCAAACCGAAATACTGCAGTAAGGAAAATAATTATGACTGAACTTTTGAAACTGCTGGAGAACGATCCCCGTCTGACCCCCGAAATGCTTTCTCTGATGCTGGAGAAGGAAGTGGGCGAAATCCGGGATATGATCCGCACATACGAAAAAGAAGGCGTGATCCTGGGATACAAGACCCTGATTGACTGGGAAAAGATGGGCAGTGAAAAGGTATCCGCCCTGATCGAACTGAAAATCACCCCCCAGAGAGACCGCGGGTATGACCATGTGGCACAGAAAATCTACAACTACACCGAGGTGGAATCCCTGTACCTTATGTCCGGTTCTTTTGATCTGGCGGTACTGATCGAAGGCAGAACCATGCGGGAAGTGGCGCTTTTCGTGGCGGAAAAACTGGCCACCATCGAAGATGTGACCGCCACCGCCACCCACTTTGTACTGCGGAAATACAAGGACAAGGGGCTGATTTACGGCGCCATGCCCGTGGATGAAAGAGGAAATATCGTATGACCCACCGCGAACCTCTATCCACCGGAACAGGCGATACCGGGATCGACTATGCAAAGGTTCTGTCCCGGAGTATCCAGGAAATCAAACCTTCCGGCATCCGGAAATTTTTCGATCTGCTGAACGGCATGAGCGATGTGGTGGCTCTGACTGTAGGCGAACCGGACTTTGTCACCCCCTGGCATATCCGTTCAGCCGGTATAGAAAGTCTTGAAAAAGGAAAGACCTACTATACCTCCAACGCAGGTCTTGTAACGCTCCGGGAGGAAATCGCCTCCTATCTGAACCGTCGGTTCGGTCTGACCTATGACCCTGTGACGGAAGTTGTCGTTACCGTAGGCGGCTCCGAAGCCATTGATCTGACCATGCGGGCATTGATCGACCCCGGAGACGAAGTCATCATTCCCCAGCCTTCTTTCGTTTGCTACGGTCCCATCTGTGAAATGGCGCACGGTGTGCCGGTCTACATTCCCACCAAGGAAGAAAACCATTTCAAGCTGACTGCCGATGAGCTGCGCGCTGCCATTACGCCAAAAACAAAACTGGTAGTTCTGCCCTTCCCAGGTAATCCCACCGGTGCCATTCTCACCCGTGAAGATCTGGAAGCCATTGCCGAGGTGCTCAGAGGAACAAACATCCTGGTTCTCTCCGACGAGATTTACGGAGAACTGACCTACGGACGCACCCATGTTTCCCCTGCCGCCATCCCCGGTATGCGGGAAAGAACCATTCTGGCCAGCGGCTTTTCCAAAACCTATGCCATGACCGGCTGGCGTATGGGGTATCTGACCGCTCCTGCTCCCATGGCCGCCCAGATGCTCAAAATCCATCAGTATGCTATCATGTGCGCCCCCACCACTTCCCAGTTTGCTGCCATTGAGGCACTCCGGAACGGGGATGAGGATATAGAAATGATGCGCTCCGAATATAACCGCCGCCGCCGTTATCTGGTGAACGGTCTCCACGCTCTTGGCATTGACTGCTTCAATCCGGAAGGCTCTTTCTATGTGTTCCCGAACATATCCCGGTTCGGCATGACCAGCGAAGCCTTCTGCGAAACCCTGCTGTACGACTATAAGCTGGCGCTGGTACCCGGCACGGCTTTCGGGGAATGCGGTGAAGGATTTGTGCGGATTTCCTATGCCTATTCCGTAGAGCATATTTCCCAGGCTCTGGATCGGCTGGAAAAGTTTATCAAAGACAGATAAGTTTTCGCGTTTTTGGGCATTCCGATGGAAAAACGCATCGAAAAAATCTGATTTTTTTCAGAAAAAAACAGGTTTACCTATTGCTTTTTCCAAAGTTGTGTGCTATAATATTTCATGTTGATTTTTGTATCTTAATATCCCAAAGACGGAGGTGTACTAAGCAATGGCTAAGTGCTGTATTTGCGGTAAGGGTGTTACATTCGGACACAACGTTTCTCACTCCAACCGGAAGACCAACAGATCCTGGAAGCCCAACATCCGTAAGGTTAAGGCTGTGGTTGACGGCGCCAACGTGACCGTAAACGTTTGCTCCCGCTGCCTGCGTTCCGGCAAGGTAACCCGCGCATAAGTTTCGTTCCATATTAAGATCAAGAAAACTCCCTGGTTTCGGCTTGGGAGTTTTTCCCTTTCTGCCAAATGTATCCAGAGGTACTGTACAATGATTCCGATCGCCGAAAGAATGCCGCTTCTTGCTGTTGTTTCCTGCGCAATGCCTGCCGATGCACTGGAAAATCTCCGGCATATGACTGCTGCTGTGATTCTGCTGCCGCCGGATCCGCTGCTGCCTGCTCCGGTAGCCTCCCATGCGGATATGCTGCTGTTTTCCCTCGGGGACGCACTTGTCACCCACAGAAGCTACTATGAAACCGCCCGTACGGAAATGGACAGTATCCTGCGTATGGCTGGTCTGCGGCTGGTGCTGACGGATTGTCCGCGCGGTGATACCTATCCGCTGGATATCGGTCTGAATGCCCTGCTCTGCGGCAGATACCTGTTCGGACGTCTGGATGCACTGGCGCCGGAAATACCGGTGCTGACAGAAGAACACGGTATCACGCCGGTTTCCATCCGACAGGGATATGCAGGGTGCAGCGGACTGGTCATAAACGGTGCCGTTATCACGGCAGATCCTTCCCTGACCGGTGCTGCAAACGACCGCGGGATTCCCGTAATCTCCGTAACCGACAAAGAGATCCGGCTCCCCGGATACGACCATGGCTTCATCGGCGGCTGCGGCGGTGTCTGGCAAAACGAGATTTTTCTGTGCGGCACCATGCCGGCGGAGACTTTCACCGATTTCGCGCACCATCCCGGCCTGCGGGGGGTAAAAATACATATGCTTTCCCGCAATCCGCTGTATGACTTCGGCGGCATCAAACTATTTCCGCTTTGAGTACCATTTTCTATTCTACATATCCATCAGAGGTGTCCCATGTCCGATTTTACTTTTATTCCTGCGCTGCTGCGGGAAGCTGCACAGATCATGCTGTCCGCCGACCATGTGGAACGGCAGCTTCATGCCAAGGGCGGCAGTCAGAATTTCGTTACCGACTATGATATACGCACAGAAAACTTTCTCCGCGAACAGTTTGCCCGCCTGCTGCCGGAAGCCGATATGCTGGGAGAAGAATCCAGCGATACCCATGCCGTCCGGATCGCCGAGGGACTGACTCTGATTGTGGATCCCATCGACGGCACCACCAATTTCATGCAGGACTACCGGCAAAGCTGCATTTCCGTTGGAGTGTGCGACAGAGGCACCATGGTATACGGCGCCATCTACAATCCCTACGCGGACGCCATGTTCACCTCCTCCCGCGGGCAGGGTGCATTTGTGGAGGAAGGAGGTGTCCGGGTACCTCTGCATGTCAGCAGCCGTGACCTTTGCGACAGTCTGGTTCTGTTCGGCACATCTCCTTATTACAGAGAAACCCTGGCTGAGCCTACCTTCCGGACGTTGTGGGGTCTGTTTCAGAAGGCCCGGGACATCCGCCGCTCCGGTTCCGCCGCACTGGATCTGGCCAACATTGCCGCCGGACGGTGTGATGTATTCTTTGAATACCTGCTGTCTCCCTGGGACTATGCGGCCGGTTCTTTGCTGATCACGGAAGCGGGAGGGCATATTTCCCAGATGGACGCCTCTCCTCTCCGTTTCGATACGCCCTGTCCTGTGATCGCCGGCGGAAAACGGGCATATGCCGAGCTGCTGAATGGCGGGTATATCGTCGGGTAAGTCCGGAAGAAACAGAAAACGCCTTGTGACACGGGGATCTCTCCGTCACAGGGCGTTCTTTTGTTGTCTGCAGTGCTGCACTCAGTCATCCATAGCCGGAAAGGGCTCACAGAAAAGCCATTCCGGATGAGAGGACGTATCTCTCAGCAGATCCATCACATTGTCATACCGGCGGGGGGCTTCGATGCCGGCCAGACAGGACTGATGTCCTGCGTGATTATCGGAGCCTGCACTGCCCCACAGCCCATAATTTCCGGCAAACTGCCTTGCCATGGCATTTTCGAATTCCGTCCGATTGGCGTTATAGAATTCCACTCCATCCACGTCCCGGGGCAGCAGCCTGATCATTTCAATATACCCGGCTTCCCGGAAAGGATGGGCATGGATCACGATGGCACCGTCTTCGCGGACCTTCTGCAGATAGGCCTTCGGGGAGAGATTCAGAGCGTCCTCGTTGGCCAGCAGCCAGTCCTTGCCCAGCCCGTATACCAGAAAATCCGTCCCGCCGCCGATGGAATATTCCCAGCCAAAGAACACATCCATGCCGGTACCTGCCGCCGCTTCCACCGCCAGCTCGTACCCGTGCCAGTAGCCTTCAACCCGGTCCGCCCAGGGGATATTCTTCGGAACATGGGTAACACCGTTGATAAAATGATTGGTGATGCAGATCCCGGCGTAGCCCAGCCTGTGGTAGATCTTCACCTGTTCTGCCGCAGGACACCCGGCACACAGACTGATCTCCTTCGTATGCACATGCATTTCATATCTATAACCCATAGCAGTATCTCCTTTTTTATGCCTGTCCGGCTGCCTGATCGGCCAGTTCCTCATATGTCCGACAGAACAGCCATTCCGGATGATCTGCCGCCGCACGCAGCATATCGGTGATATTGTCGTACCGTCTGTCCGCTTCAATCCCTGCCATCCGATCGGGGGTACAGCTGTGATTGTCGGAACCGGCGTACATGGGCAGCTTATACATCTGCGCATAATGTCTTGCCATTTCGTTATCAAAATCGCTGTTGCCGGCATTGCAGACTTCCACGCCGTCCACGTGCCAGGGCATCAGGTGAATGGTATTGATATAGCTTGCCTTCCGGTATGGGTGCGCCTGGATCACAAAGCCGCCGTCTTCTCTGACTCTGGTGAAATACTCCGCCGGGTGCCACTGCATCTGATCCGGGTGCGCCAGAAGCCAGTCTGTGTCCAGTCCCAGAATCAGAAATTCCGAACCGCCGCCCGCAGCATATTCCCAACCCAGAAATACATCCAGATCCGTACCTTCCGCCGCTTCCTTTGCCAGTTCATACCCCCGGACAAAATACCGGATCTGATCTTCGAAGGGCAAATCCTTGGGAATGGAGGTGTTGCCGCGGAAGTAGTGATTGGTAATGCAGATCCCCGCATAGCCGAGAGAGTTATAAAAGGCAACCTGTTCAGAGCCGGTGGCTACAGCGCATTTGCTGGCTTCTGATGTATGCAGGTGCAGTTCGTATTTGTATCCCATAGCCTTCTCCTTATTCCTTATCTTCGATTTTCAGTTCCTCATATGTCCGGCAGAAAACCCATTCCGGATGCGCCGCTGCGGCTTTCAGCAGTTCCGTAATGCTGTCGTACCGCCTGTCCGCTTCGATCCCGGCATATCTGTCCACCACACCTTCATGGTTATCGGACCCGGCGAACACGGGCAGACCGTAGTGCTTTGCATACAGTGCCGCCATGTCGTTTTCGGCATCTTCATTGGAGGCGTTGCAGATCTCCACGCCGTCAATATGCCACGGCATCAGTTTGATGGTATCGATCCACGGATACGGATACTTTCTGAAGGGATGGGCATGGATCACCATACCGCCGTCGTTCCGCACTCTGGTAAAGTAGTCCTGTGCTTTCCAGGTCATCTGATCCGGGTAATGCAGAAGCCAGTCCACATCCAGTCCCAGAATCAGAAAATCCGAACCGCCGCCCAAAGTATACTCCCAACCGAAAAACACATCCGGCCCGGTGTCTTCCGCTGCTTTTTTCGCGTTTTCATACCCGGAAGCCAGTCTGTGAATTTTCTCTTCCCACGGAATATCCGGCGGAATATTGTTGCTGCCGCCGAAAAAGTGGTCTGTAATGCAGATTCCCGTGTATCCCAGACGCCGGTACACCTCTACCTGTCCGGCAGCGGAACATTCCGCACACCGACTGACCTCGGCGGTATGCAGATGGAGTTCGTACTTATACCCCATATCATCTGTTCTCCACAATAAATTCGCCGTTCTTCACATAGCCGTACCGACCGCTTTCGTACAGGGTCACTTCGTCTCCGGCCTGATTTGTGATCCCGGCGGGAGAAATGAATTTATCCAGCAGTCCGACAGGAGCAAAGCCGTTTTCGTACGGTACGATCACATACAGGCAGTATTCGTCATGATTGTTCAGCGTGATCTCTATTCTGTCATCCTTCCCGAGCAGGGTCACTCTGCCGGTGAAATGTTCGTATGCCGCAAAGATTTCCCCTTCCAGACCTTCCACATCCGCCGGGGAAACCGTACCGGTTACGGGAGATTCTTCCTTTGACACATTGAACGCTGCCACAAATCCGTTTCTGCCGTACTTGTTCTGGATCTTGAGAGGCGCACCGCTCTGTTCGGGATCCACCGTCAGGCAGTCCAGGGTGGGGGTACCGGGGCGGTCGCAGCGCAGGATCTTCCCGTCAGAGAAGGCCAGCGGATCCAGAATTTCCTTCCGGGACCGTTCCAACTGGTCACTGACATAAATGGGGCCGCCGCTGATGGCACGGAGCAGGGAATTCTTGGGCCCCTGGCTGTCGTCCGTCCACCACATATCATAGTCGCACCAGTAAAACTGCCCCTGAATCAGACAGTTATAGGTACACTGGAGAATGTGCTTGGTAAACCAGGGACGGTTTTCCGGCTGGAAATCGTCACTGCAGCGGGAAATGGCGGAGGAGGAACGGTTCCACATATCCTCGGAAGCCATGCCCATACAGTTGATCATGGTGCCGTCAAAGTTCAGACCGACAGACGCTTCCAGACCTCTGTGGTATTCTCTGCATACCTTCCCCACCGTATCCATGCCTTTGTAGAACCGGCGGTACATACTCTGGTTGTCCACCTTCACAAACGCCGCACCACATTCCCGGAAGAACCGGTGGTAGGTGTTGAAATACTGAAAGGACTTCGCTTCATGCCAGTCCCCGAGGATCCGGCCGTCGATGGCTTCCATAGTGGTGCCGGCCAGCTTTCTGTCGGCTTCACTTCCCTTTTCCAGACCCATCCAGTATCCGGTGGTGGGATGCCACATGGCGGGGATCATATCATAGTCTTCCCGCATGGCTTTCAGGCAGTGGGCCAGTCCCTTGGGAAACCGTTTGTAGGAGGCTTCAAAGTCAGACATATGGGAGGAATGCATGACACGGAACATACTGCCCCGATCCTCGTACCCCACTTCATCAAACTGACGGATCTGCGCCCACATATCGTCCAGAATGGCCCAGCGCACCGGAATCTCTTTTTCCCGGAATTCTTTGCACTTCTGCAGAACACCTTCCTCGCATACATTGGCGGCGGGCATGGCATCCCAGGAGCACCAGCCAAGGTATTCAAACACCTCGGGGTATCTTCTTTCCGTCCGGTGACGGCAGCCGTTGTTCAGAATCGCCAGTGCCGCCTTCACGCAGTCTTCCGTCAGTTTGTAGGGATCGCTGCCTTCCCCGGTAACAAACGCCAGTCCCCGGCAGTCACATTTTCCCCCGTACCAGGAGAACAGTGCGGCAACAGCCCCTTCTTCCGTTCCCCGGATCACACACTTATAGTCTTCGGAAACCACAGGTACGTATACCCGCCACAGGCCGTTTTTCAGTCTGATCAGCAGATATTGTCCCTCCTGGGGAATCTGGCTGCCTGCAGTACCGAAAGCAGGACGACACCAGAATTCGCAGTACCGGTCGTCTGCCATAAACTGTGCCCAGTCGCTGTCGTCGATAGCGATCACAGCCCCCAGATCCGGATCCAGCGGCCCTTCCGCCAGCGTATCGGCAAACACGGCCCACACTTCCCCGGCAAGCGCTTCCGTACGGCAGGCACCGTATTTCCATTCTCCGTCCGCAAGCTGATAACGCAGTGTATATTCCATAAAGATTCCTCCGCAAACTTTGGTTTTATTGCACACAGTATACCATAGCCTCCTGTATTTTGCAAGGGATTTCGTGTGTTTTTTTCAGTCCCCTCCTGCTTTTGCCGGCAGGATAAAAAAATGTCATCCCCTGCGCATAAACCGCCTTTCACCGGGGAAACACTATCCTCGTAAAGCAAACAAAACGCCGAAAGGAATTTTTGCCATGTCCAATCTCACCAGTAAAAAACAAAACCGCATTCTGTACGGAATTCTGACAGTACTGCTGGCATCCGCTGCCGTACTGTCTGTTCTGACTTTCAACGCCGGCAAAAAAGAAGCGGAAAATCTGCCGGAAACCGAAACCAAACAGATCGGCAGAGCCACGGAAGCCGATACACCGGAAACCATTCCGTCTGTTCCCAAGGAAAAAGAAAATGCCGAGGACGCAGGTCTGTTCGGCAGCAAAAAAGATCCCGCAAAAGAAACCGAGGCAGAAACCAAAGAGGAAGAAGCCGCCAAAACCGATGCACCTGCGGAAGATAAAACCGTCAGTGCCGCCAGTGTGCTGCCCACCTTCTGTTCTCCGGTGGAAAACGGTGTAATCCTGCAGGGCCACAGCGTAACCGTTCCCGTGTTCTCCGCCACCATGAATGACTATCGCACCCACGCCGGGATCGACATCGCCTGTGAACCCGCTTCTCCGGTTCTGGCGGCAGCAGACGGAAAAATCGGCAGTTTCTGGCATGATCCTCTGATGGGATACACCCTCTCCGTGATCCACAGCGGCGACGCGGTAACCATCTACCAGGGTCTGGCGGAAGAACTGCCGGAAGGAATCACAGCCGGTGCTGAGGTCAAAGCCGGTCAGGTCATTGCCTGCTCCGGCACCACAGCACTGATCGAATGTGAAGAGGAAGAACACCTGCATTTCATGCTGCACATCGGCGGCAAAGATGTGGATCCGATGGAATATATCGCCCTGCCCACAATGGCATCTGTGTACGAATACTGAGGAAACTGCAGTTTCCTATGGCTTATGAACGGTTCTCCGGATCTCCGGCGGGCCGTTCTTTTCGTATTCTTTCCGGCATACAGTATAAACGCTTCTCTTTCCTGCCCCACCGGTTTCCCTGGTACATCTTTCCTTCCGTTTTCTCCGTAAAAAGACTTGATTTCCCCGCCCCATATATGTTACAATATAGATTATAAGGAAAATTGTCGAATGCTGCCAGGAAAGGAAAACGCTCATGCGCACAATCCCCCGGAACACGCTTCTGCCACTGCTTCTGTCTCTTCTGATCATACTGACATCCTGTGGGGTTCAGGCCACCTCCCTGAATCTGATCCCCATGCAGCCTACGGAGGAAAACATGCCCACCACCAGTATCATTGACCCCAGCTCCGAAGTACGCGGAGTCTGGATCGCTTCTGTTTTCAATATTGACTATCCCTCTGCCGCCGGTCTGGACGCCGCTTCTCTCCGGGCGGAGATTGATGAAATCATAGCCACCTGTATGGAAACGGGACTGAATACCATCTTCTTCCAGGTACGGCCCACGTGCGATGCACTGTACAAAAGTGAGATCTTCCCGGTGTCCTCTTTTCTTTCCAAAGACGGTACCCTCCCCTTCGATCCGCTGGAATACATCGTTGCGGAAGCACACAAAAATAATATTTTCGTACATGCCTGGGTGAATCCTCTCCGGGTCACCATGGCCTCCACCGACGTCAATACCCTGCCCGAAAACAGCCCCGCCCGGCAGAACCCTCACTGGACCGTGCCGTATGTGGACGGAAAGCTGTATCTGAATGCCGGTATTCCGGAAGTCCGGAATCTGGTAGCCAACGGTGTCCGGGAGATTGTAGCCGGGTATGACGTGGACGGCATTGTATTTGACGATTATTTCTACCCCTACCCTGCCAACGGTGCAGACGGCAAGCCTGCCGCTTTTGACGATGCAGCCGCATTTGCTGCTTACGGCGAGGGATTTGAAGATCTGGATGCCTGGCGCAGAGACAACATCAACAAGCTGATCGCACAGGTATACGAAACGGTACATACCACCGACCCGGAATGCGTCTTCGGTGTTTCTCCCTTCGGGATCTGGCAGAATGACAACGGCAAAAACGGCGGATCCGCCACAAACGGTCTGGAAGGCTACAAAGCCCTGCACTGCGATGCCCTGGCCTGGGTGGAAGCCGGTACGGTGGACTATCTGTCCCCCCAGCTGTACTGGCAGTTCACCACCACCTCTGCCCCCTATGACGTTCTGGTACGCTGGTGGAATACCGTTCTGGAAAATACAGGTGTGGATCTGTATGTCTCCCATGCTGTTTATCGTTACGAAGAAGGCAACTGGACCGATCCGGAAGGTGAAATGACCGAACAGGTCGCATTTGCCCGCAGCGAACTTTCCTACAAGGGAAGCGTATACTACGGTTACGATGAAATCCACCGGAACACCAAGGGTGCGGCGGATGAGCTGAAGAAGCTTTACGAAACGGAGATCATTTATTCCGACGTAGTTTCCAACGGACAGCCTGTACAGATCACCTCTCCCGTCAGCGGTTCCGTTATGGCAGCCGACACCACCTATGTGATCGGGATGTCCGACCCTTCTGTTCCGCTGTACATGGACGGCAAAAAAATCGGCCGGACAAAAAGCGGCTTCTTCTCTCTGATGGTTCCGCTGCAGTACGGAGAAAACAACTTCAACTTCACCCAGGGAGAAAACACGTATACCTATACACTGTACTATAAAACCAGTCCTTCCACCGGCCAGACCGGCGATACGGCAGGCAGCGGTGTGACGGTACTGGACAGCGTTAAAGCGGTTTCCGTGTTTCCCGGCAAGAAAGTTACCACACCGGAAAAAAAGCAGTGGGTATCCTGCGTAGCGCCCTACGGTTCCAGAGTAACCGCTACCCTGGACGGCGTCACCATCGAACTGGGCATTACCGAAACACCTGCCCGTACCACGGATGCCGGCGGATATGTGGGCGTGACCTACGGCGGTACCTTCAATCTGCCGCAAGCCTCTCCCGGACAGCTCTACAATGCAGGCACCGTAACCTTTTCTGTTACCCATAAAGACGGAACGGCAACGGCTGAAAGCGCTGTGATCCGTACCATGGGCGAAGGCGCCAGGCTGGCTGTACAGGTCAAAGAGCGGTATGCCGAGCTGAAATTCACAGAAACCAGTTCCTATTATAACGACTATACCGTGCAGTCCCCCGGCATGACAGATTACGTGAAGGCACAGAAAAACGGTTTTTACGAGCTGCGCATGGGCGGTTTCATTGCGGAAGAATGGGTGGATGAAATTTACTCCGCCGATCTGTCGGCAAAAGCACAGATTTCCAAAGCGGTGGTTTCCGATATGGGCAGCCATACAGAACTGCGTCTGACCACCGGAAAAGACAACCTTCCGTATTACGGCCGCATCGAAGACGGACGATTCCTTGTAACCCTGTACAACGCAGACGCCGACAGTGCTGTGAACGCTTCTGTAGAAGACAATCACCTGTTCACAGGCTGCACAGTCACCCGCACCCCGGAAAAGAACCGGATCCGCTATGAACTGACCCTGAAGGATGAACGGAATTTCTACGGCTTTGACCTGTACTACGACAAGGGAGACATTGTGGTAACCTTCCGCAATCCCGTTTCCCTGGATCTGGAACAGGAACTGCCGCTGCAGGGTGTGCATATCGTGCTGGATGCCGGTCATGGCGGTACGGACAAAGGCGCTGCCGGTGCCCAGAACACGGAAAGCGCCGTTCTGAATGAAGAAGACATCAACCTGCTCATCACGCTGGAGGCGGAAAAGCTGCTTCTGGCCCTGGGAGCAAATGTGGAACTTACCCGTCGGGAAGATGTGACCATGGATCTGTACGCCCGTATGGATTATCTGAAGGAAAAAGAGCCGGATCTGTGTATCTCCATTCACCAGAATTCCATGGGTTACACCTCTGACATCACCCGGATCCGCGGGGTACTGCCGCTGTACTGGGCGGATTCCGGCAAGCTGCTGGCAGATACCGTGGGCGCCGGCGTGGCAGCACAGACCAGCCGTTTTCTGCGGGACACCACCTCCCAGATGCTGGCAATGTGCCGCAATCCAAAATTCCCCCAGACACTGATTGAAATCGGGTTTATGACCTGTGTGGAAGAATATGAGCAGATGGTCAGCGGCCGCGGCATCACCCAGGCAGCCGAAGGCATCCGCGACGGTGTGCTGGAATACTTCCGCAGACAGGCAGAATATGCCATGTAAAAAACACAATACGTACAAAAGCCTGCCGATCATATCAGCAGGCTTTTTGGTTTTGTTTTCGGTTACTGTTCTTCTTCCGCTTCAGCCTTCCGTTCGGCTCTGGCCTGCAGGATCTCGTCCAGTGCAAACACAAACTTGTTTCCGCAGAAACGGCAGTTGGTTTCGATCGGTTCTGCCGCTTCCACCAGCTCGTTCATGTCCTTTTCGTTCAGGGTCACAAGAGCGTTCTTATACTTGTCTCTGGTACAGGTGCACTTGTAGGCAGCTTCAAATTCATCGAACATGGTATATTCGATCCCTGCGAAGATCATGCCGATTATTTCGTCTCCGGAAACGCCGTCCGCGATCAGTTTGGAAACAGACCCCATCATATTGATGTTGGTTTCCAGCCGGTCAATGACTGCTTCCTCCGCACCGGGCATCAGCTGCAGCAGATAGCCGCCTGCGGCAAAACACATATTTTCCTGATCCACCCGCACACCAAGAGCACACACGGTGGGGGTCTGTTCGCTTGTGGCAAAATACTGGGTAACGTCTTCTGCCACTTCACCGGACACCAGAGGGCATACGCCGATATAGGGTTCGTTCAGGCCCAGATCCTTGATCACGTACATGGTCCCCTTCCCTACAGCACCGCCTACATCCAGCTTGCCCAGTGCATTGGGGGGCAGTTCTGCGTCGGGATTTTCTGCGTAGCCGCGGACATTGCCCATGTAATCGCTGACACATACCACATACCCGGCAGGGCCGTCACCCCGCAGCTGCAGTGTCAGAGAGTTGTCACGGTCTTTCAGCAGTGTCCCCATCAGGGAAGCGGCGGTCAGGGTACGTCCCAGCACGGCTGTCATGGTTTTGGATGTGTGGTGAATCTCACAGGAACGGCGCACAATGGCGGTACTGTCGATGAAAAAGACTCTGGCGCTGCCGTCATCGGTGATGGCACGCTTGATGATAGAATTGGTAACAGGCATATCTTAAATCCTCTCGTTGTAATTTCCGTGACTTTGCATGATCGTCTGTCCGCCTGCAGTGAAGGTTATGACAGATGATCCTGTTCTTTGATGCTCTCCTGCCTGCCGGCATTTCTGCAGATTTCCAGAAAATGCTGCCCGGCGGCTGTCAGGAATTTGTTTTTGTGGTACACAATCTGGTATTTTCTCCGGAAGACCAGCCCTTCCACCGTCAGAAACCGTACCGCCGGATTATCGCATACCATACGGTGGGGCACAACGGCTACCCCCAGACCGGCTTCCGCCGCGTGAATCAGCGCTGCCGTGCTCAGGCTTTCCCAGGCAGGCTCCGGCATCGGATACCCGGCTGATGTCAGCACACCGGCAAAAATCTCTCTGGTACCGCTGCCCATTTCCCGGAGCAGAAACCGCTGCTGCAGGAACAGTTCCACCGGAATCACGCCCGCCGGCAGGGGCAGATCCGGAGAAGCAATCACCGCCAGCGCATCTTCCATGAATTCTTCCGACACCAGATTATCATCATGTACGATCCCTTCGATCAGAGCCATATCCAGCTCTCCGGAAAGCAGCGCTTCCTGCAGACGGTCGGATCGGTCTATCCGTACCTGCAGATCCGTTTCCGGGCGCTGTACTGCGAAGATTTTCGCAAATTCCGGCATGAGAACGGAACCGATGGATATACTGGCTCCCACCCGGATCCGTCCGAAAGCGTCCCAGTTGCGGATGCTTTTTTCCATGTCATCAAAGGTCATCAGGATCCCCTGGGCATACACACGGAACTGTTTCCCCGCTTCACTGATGTACAGACGGCGGGCAATCCGGGTAAACAGCTTTACGCCGTAATAATTCTCCAGTTCGCTGATGGCCAGAGAAACCGCAGGCTGGGTCATATGCAAAAGCCCTGCTGCCTTGGTCAGATTGCAGTCTGCCTGGCACACAGCGTCAAATATGCGGATATGCCGCAGTGTCATAACGCTCTCCTATAAGTAATTTCGTATTATTTTCATTAAATCATATGATTTTACAAATCATTTGGTGTGTGATATACTGTACATACAACGACAGATCCGGCAGGTATATATGAAACCCCAAGTATCATTATGGCAGTTGCTCTGCCGCTCCTTTCAGCTCTCCGGTACCACCATCGGCGGCGGTTTCGTCATCATGGCAATGATGGAGAAAATCTATGTCCGCAGACTGGGTTGGCTGACCGAAGAAGAAATGCTGGATATCACATCTATTGCCCAGAGCATGCCGGGCGCGGTAGCTGTGAATGCTTCCCTGTTGACCGGAACACGACTGCGTGGATTGGCAGGTGCGGCTGTGTCACTTCTGGGCTGTATACTGCCGCCTTTCGGTATCATGTGTTTTATTGGCGCTCTGTACAGCCTGATCCGCGGCAGCGAAACCATATCGCTCTTTCTGCCGGGCATTCGTATCGGTATCGGACTCTTCCTCAGCAAAATTGCCTTTTCACTGTGCCGCAGAACACTGACCACCCGCTGTTCCCGTTGTCTGTTTCTCATTTCTCTTACCGGCATGCTGTTTCTGGAAATCCGCAGTACCTGGTTCTTACTGGCAGCCGGTCTGTTTTCTGTCATACAATATATCGGGAGAAAAAAAGTATGAATACACTGCTCTCGCTCTGCGCAGAATTGTTTATCCGTTTTCTGAAAATCGGTGCGTTCAGTTTTGGCGGCGGTTATGCTTCCCTGACACTGATCCGGGAAGAAGTGGTGGAATCGGCCGGCTGGCTGACAGAAGCGGATTTCACCGGTCTCTGCGCCATCGCGGAAATCACACCGGGGCCGGTTACACTCAATGCTGCTTCCTTTACAGGCTGGCAGACAGCCGGTCTTGCCGGTGCAGCGGCGGCAACACTGGGATGTATACTGCCCTCAGTCTGTCTCATTATGCTGCTCGGAAAACTGCTCATCCGCTTTGACAGGCATCCTGCCCTGCAATCGATACTTTCTTCTCTGCGGCCTGTCATATGCGCCATGGTCGTTTCTGCTGCTGCAGCCATGTTCTTCTGAACAAAGCCGTACTGTCAGATACCTTTTCTGCGCGTCATCACATCAGCGCCTGGTCATTGATATACAGACGGAAACGCAGTCCCAGTTTTTCGGCGGCTTTCCGGCACAGCACCATCCGTTCCAGGAAAATCTCAAAATATTCCGTCACGGAGCTGTACTGTGTTTCTACATCCAGTTTCAGGGCGATCTCGGTTTTTTCCGCATTGATCTGCAGATCGGAACGGATCACCGAATAATTTACCCGGTCATGGATATCGAAAGAGGGAATGTCCCGGTTCCGTACCCGGCTGCGGCGCACATCGGATTTGTCCGCCAGAAACAGTGCCGCTGCAATCGGACCGATGGGGATCCCGGTCCCTTCGTCATGGTTGCCGATGGCGGTGACAATCTCAGCAATGTCTTCCGCCGGCATGCCCAGTTTATCCAGAATCCGGAACGCCATAACCGCGCCGCTCTGGGAGTGTTCCGCACGGTTCACCAGATTGCCGATATCATGCAGAAAACCGGCAATTTTCACCAGTTCCACCTGATGCCCGTCATAGTTCAGCGTCTCCAGAATGTACCCTGCCATTTCCGCCACTTTCGCCACGTGCCCAAAGGAATGATCCGTATAGCCCATGGCTGCCAGCGCCTGATCCGCTTTGGTTATATATATGCGAATATTCTCATTGTTTTTGATCTGTTCGTATGTGATCATAAGCATCCTCGTATTATTTTAGTGCAGGACAAAATTTTTCCGTATATATCATACCACAAAATGCAGCCGATAGCAAGAGTATGTCCGGATTTCCTGTTCTTTTTCCGGAAATATATTCCTTTGTATAGGATGAACCGGAATGCGCATACTATGCATATCCCAAAAGAAATGAGGAAATCAGCATGAAACAAAAACTTTCGGGTATTCTGGCAGTTCTTCTGCTGCTCTCTCTTACTGCCTGCGGCAGAACCCCATCGGTGGATACAGCAGATGACACAGAATCCCAGACAGAAACTGCCATCGGTATGCCCCAGCAGGAAAACGGCTCCGGCAGCCAGAACGGCAGCCAGAATGGCAGCCAGAATGGCAGTCAGAACGGCAGCACAGCCAACGATCAGAACGGCAGCCAGAACGAACAAAACAACGGAGGCACGGATCCCATGAATCCGGAGCCGGTGGACTCTGTGAAAAGCGCCGAGGATGCTGTGCGCTTTATTTCCAACAACCTCTATTCCCTCTGCAGCGAAGTATTGCCCATGGCTGTGGAAACCCGGGCGCTGGATCTGAGTGATGCGGATGCCGTACAGTACAACACAGGTCTGGCAAATACAGACGGCATCACAGACATCGTTCTGTCGGAATCGGCTGTCGGCTCCTTTGCCTATTCTCTGGTATATGTCCGTACCGACGGCTCCAACACCGACGCCATCCATCAGTCTCTGCAGGACAGCATTGATCCCCGGAAATGGGTCTGCGTAGAAGCAGAAGCGGTCAATTCCATCCGGCTGGACGACGATATCTGCGTGGTCATGGGTTCTGCGGAACAGGTGGACACCATCAGCGCATCTCTCCGGCAGGCGGCGGAAGGCGTATTTGAACAGGTTGGAGACCCTATGACCGTGCTGTAAAGATCCTGTGGAAAACCGGATAGAACAAAAGAAAGGGGAAATCCGCTGCGGAAATCCCCTTTTCCTGTTTTGCCTGTCAGCAGTCTTCCCTCTTTTCCAGCCACGTGTCATCCTTGGTAGAAACATTGTCCGCCGTGGTAATATCGGTGCATCTGCGCAGCATAATATCATACAGATTGGTATCCACTGCCTCACTGAACCGCTTACAGGAGCAGTTTTCAAATCGGTTGTCGTGGATATTCACGTTCCGGGCTGCATTGACAAAAATCCCGCTGTTGCCGCAGTTCCTGAACAGATTGTGGTGGATGTGGATCCCATCGTGTACTCCGGCCGGGTAGTTGTCCGCATCCACATCATGGCTGGCTTTCACCACAACCGCACCCATGTTGGCCGCACTGCCGTTGATGCCGCATTTTTCAAAGACACAGTTCCGGATCTCCACATTTTTGGACGGTCCCACTTCATACCATACCCGGATATCGGGGGACACAATGATGCCCGGCAGGGACATGCCATAGATCCGGCAGTTTTCCACAAGCATATTCCAGGACTGGAGTAAGAAGCCTCTGGCTCTGGTGTGGGTCACTGTACAGTTTTCCAGATGCACGGAAGCGAAAAATGCCTCGTTGGCCAGAATATCCCCCACACCCACTTCGCCTGTAACCAGATCCACATCCGCCATGCCGTCCTTGTAACCGGTCAGATGGAGTTTCCCTTTCTCCAGGAAAGTATTCCGGTCGTACACAACAATGTTGTCGCCACCCTGTGCCCACAGTGGGCCGAGTTTCCCCGGCTCCATGGCACGGTTGCGGTATATGCAGTGCATCTTTCCTGCGGCAGGATCCCAGCTTTCCACTTCCCCGGCGGTACTGTGGATATTCAGCGCATCATCGCCCAGCCCCACAAAATCACAGTCCTTCATATGCAGATATCCGGAAAGACCGGTTACATGAATCCCGTCTGCATTGGCGGCATACAGAGCGTGATCTCCCTCCGGTGCGCGGATACTGAACTTTTCAAACGTGAAATCGGAACAGCGGGGCGTGATAACAGCACCCATACTGGTACAGCGCTGGATCTCGATCTGCTGCAGACGCACGTTATGGCACCCGGCAAAATGATACACAGTGCTGCCGTAAATCAGGTACCGGTACAGAACCCTGTGGCCGATGGTCAGGCGGGACAGATCCCATCTTTCCGGCATGAAAATGCGCACCCGGTTGTTCCCCAGATGTTCGTATCTGGTTCCGGTAAATTTCACCCGTTCCTTCCCGTTTTCGTCGATCAGGGTTTCTTTTACAATCCGGTCGTAGGTTTCAATCACATAATCCGGCGTGCCTTCTTCGTCACAGGTGTCCGTTCCCCAGAAATGTTCCCAGCCGGTTATGGGGAACTGCGGATCGATATCCACATCGTACGTGTGGTTTTCGTTGTCCACAGACACAACCCGTCCGGCACAGCTGGTGGGGTTATCGGTAGTCCAGGTCAGATCCCGGAAGGTCAGATCCCGGCAATTCCGGCAGTTGAAACCGTTGTTGTTCTCCGCCGGATCATCCCAGGGAGTAAAGTGCGTCAGAAACACCGTTCCGGGTTCTCCGCACACCGTAAGCCCGTTTTTGCCTTCGATCACCACCGGTTTTGACCAGAAATACCGTCCGGCCGGAAAAAATACCTCACAGTCATCCGGCAGGTCTGCAAAGAATTTTATCAGTGCCTCTGTCAGACAGATCCCGCTATCCGCCGGAATACCTCTGTCCGCCGCGTTGATACGTTTCATAAAAGAACCCCCTTACTCTGTTCGGAACTATAAATTCTGCCTAAAGAGTACCATATTTTTTCAGTTCTGTCAATGCCTGTACAAAATTTCCGGCTTGACCGTATCCGGAAATTATGGTATACTGACGGAAAGATTCTATATTATAGTCACCAAAGGTTGTTTATGCTGTCTGCATCTGCTATTGAAAAACATCTGCGCCACTCCCTTCCGCTGATCCGCATCCTCCCTTCAACGCCTTCCACCAATTCGCTCTGCCGGACACTGGCGGAAGAAGGCGGAAAAGAAGGTTCTCTTATCCTCGCGGATCACCAGACAGCCGGTCGCGGACGCATGGGCCGCAGCTTTTTCTCACCGCAGGGTACCGGGCTGTACATGAGTCTTCTGCTCCGGCCTGCCATTGCCCCGGCGGACGCTCTTTCCATCACCACCTGCGCCGCTGTATGTGTCTGTGAAGCCATAGAAGCCCTCTCCGGTCGTTCCGCCGCCATCAAATGGGTGAACGACATTTACATGGACGGCAAAAAGGTATGCGGTATCCTGACCGAAGCCGCTTTTGCCACGGACGGTTCTGCCCTGCGGTATGCGGTGCTGGGGATCGGCGTAAATGCGGCACCGCCCAAAGAAGATTTCCCGGCTGAACTGGCAAATATTGCTTCGTATGTGTTTGCCGGATCCGAAGGGGACATGCGTCCTTTGCTGGCGGCAGAGATCGTGAACCGCTTTTTCGATTACTATCCCCGTCTGGCGGAAAAACCGTTTTATCCGGAATACCGCAGCCGGCTCTTTCTCCGGGGACAGCCTGTACAGATTTTATGGGGGAACGGCAGCGGCAGCGGTGTCTGTCTGGATGTAGACCGGGATTTCCGGCTGCTGATCCAACGGGATGACGGTTCCCTGGAAACCATATCCTCCGGCGAAGTCAGCGTAAAACCGTTCTGAACTGCGCCGGATTCAATTCATTACACAGGAGACACCATGACCAAGAGCCAACCCCGCCGCCGGAGAAAAATCCTGCCGGTACTGTTCCTGCTTCTGCTGATTCTGCTTCTGCTGACCGCTTTTTCCGAATCCCTGCGCACGGTACGGTACACAGCCGTCACCGACAAACTCACCGGCCCCGTCCGGATAGCATTGCTTACCGATCTGCACAGCAGTTATTACGGCGAAAAGCAGGCGGATCTGCTGCATGCCATTCAGGAAGCCGCGCCGGATCTGATTTGTCTGGCAGGCGATATTTTTGATGATAAGATCTCCCATCAGGGTACCATGGATCTGCTGGACGGCATTGCGGACCGGTACCCCTGCTACTATGTTACCGGCAATCACGAACATTGGTCGGAAGAGGTTCATATCCTGAACGGACTGCTGGTTTCTTACGGCGTGACTGTACTGGCCGGCGATACGGCAGAAGTATCTGTCCGTGACCAGACCATCACCATCAGCGGTATTGACGACCCCACCGGTTTTCTTGCCGAAGGCATACCGGGTACACCGGATCCGGACACATGGTACGGACAGCTGGCACTGACAGAAGAAGCAGTAGCAGACAGTCCGTATTATGCCATACTTCTTTCCCACCGTCCGGAAAAAACGGAAGAATACCGCAGCAGTCCCTTTGATCTGGTACTGTCCGGTCATGCCCACGGGGGACAGATACGGATCCCCTTCCTGCTAAACGGTCTGTTTGCACCGGGGCAGGGGTATTTCCCGGCATATGCAGGCGGTGAATATCTTCTGGATGACACGACCCTGATCGTCAGCCGGGGACTGTGCATAAACGATCTACCCCGGGTCTTCAACCGCCCTGAGCTGGTGGTGATCGATCTCGTTCCGCAGTATAACAATTCCCAAAAGGAGGACAACCCATGATTTCCTTTCAGCATAAACTTCCTGCCATGCATGTGGACGGGAAAAACAACGGCACCTATAACAACTGGGAGCTGGTTATGCCCGGGGTACTGACCACTACAGATCCCCGCCTGGGAGAATTTCTCCACCAGCTTCATAACATCATAGCGGATGACCGCCGGCTGGTATTTATTGACAACAGAAAACTGTGCTGTTCTCTGAACTGGATCCGGGATCATGTACATCAGATGAAGGCTTTCAAGCACTGGGAATACGATATCCGGTCTTTCCTGGATTTTATTCTGGATACCCAGCGGGAAGACGGACAGTTTTTTGAGCTGATCAAGCAGCTGGACGATGGTCACTGGCAGTTTGTGCATCCGGAAAGCCGGATTCTGTACGGGGAAGACAATCTGGCCCTGGTACGGCTGGAAATCGAAGCGGATATCGAATATCTGGTAGTGGAAGGCGCACTTCAGGTATACCGGGTCACCGGCGACCGGATATGGCTGGAATCCATTCTCCCCAAGCTGGAAAAAGGAATTGATTACATGACCTCCCATCCAGACCGCTGGGATGCCGATTACGGTCTGTGCAAACGGGCATTTACCATTGACACCTGGGATTTTGCTTACGGAAAACCGGGTACCAACCGAAAGATCGAAGCGGATACCCCTATGTCCATTCACCACGGAGACAACACCGGCGTATACCAGGCGATGCGTACCCTTGCCCGGATGAACCGGATGTTGGGATACGAATACAAGGCCATGGTCTGGGAAGACAGAGCCGCCGGACTGCGTGAAAACATCATGCGCCATCTCTGGAACGGCAGGTTCTTCACCCATATGATCCATCTGAATCATCACGGCGCGGACGACCGGGAAGAAGAAAGGCTTTCCCTTTCCAATGCTTATGCGCTGCACAGAGAACTTCTGACCACCGAGGAGTGCCGCAGCATCCTTGCAGAATACATAAAGCGGCGGGAAACCACAAACACCTTTGCGGAATGGTACTCCATTGATCCCCCGTACCCGGATTTCAACGGATATAAACCCGGCAGATATGTCAACGGCGCCATCTCTCCCTTTACGGCAGGGGAACTGGCCAAAGGCGCTTTCCAAAACGGGTATGAAGCCTATGGCTGGGACATTATAGTACGGTTTATGGAACTGCTGGAACGGGACGGCAGCATCTATTTCCTGTACGACCCCCATACAGAAGAACCCCAGGGCGGCGGTCCCAGCGGTTGGGGAGCAGCTGCACTGCTTTCTGCCGTAGATGAAGGTCTGGCAGGCATTGAGGATCTGGACACAGGATACAGAAAAATCCGTTTTTCTCCCCGGTTTCCCGTAACGCCCTACACAGAACTGCGGTATATCACCGGCTACGAAAAAACGGATGTGACCGTGGATCTGCGGTGGATCCTTACAGAAGAAGGTATGCGCTACCGGCTGACCTCTCCGGCGCAGAACGTCCAGTGCCATCTGTACATTCCCGCCGGCAGAACAGTGAAAAACATCACTGTCGGCGGTACGGAAATCCCCTACACCATCACGCTCACAGGGGAATCCGTTTATGCGGACTTTGAAGCCGCGCCTGCCGGTGTGCTGGACGTGGAAGTTTATTTTATGCCATAAAAAAACGGGTATCTCCTGAACTCTGCGGGAGATATCCGTTTTTACGTATCTGTATACTATCTGCAGATTCCCCTGCCCCGGAATCAGTATTCCTCCGGCGGGATCTCCTGCGGCGGCAGTTTCTCTTCCCGGAACGGCATGGAAAAAGTCATTCTGCCTGTCACGTTTCTGACCTCGTACCAGGTCAGGTTCCCGTCTGTCACATATTCCCCCTCGAAGGAATCCCCCACAAAATAGTTGTCCCTGTGGGAATTCCGCAGAACCTGTATGTTGTCCCGGCAGTATTCTTCCGCGAAGAACCGCACCGTAGCATTGACCAGCCCCGTCACTTCCACCCGGCGGCGGTATTGCGCGCTGACCGGCGGAATTTCCTGACAGCCGACGATCCCCTCCGCCTGCTCCACGAACACTCTGCATTCCCGGTGTTCTGCTTTCGGGAAATGGTACAGCGCAAATCCGTCTTCCAGAATGGTTTCGTACCCATCCAGGACAGGCGCACCCCAGGGATACCGCAGTCTGGCGGTTACGGTCGTGGACGGAGAATAGACGGAGAACATCAGGGCATTGTCGTGGCGATGGTTCATGATCACAGGAGATTTCACGTCCGGACGCTTGTCCAGACGGATCTGTACCCCCAGTCTGTCCAGTGCCAGCCGCAGAAGCTGTTCACCCGTGAAATACTTTGTGCTGTCCTGGGGAGAAGGCTGTCTGGCCCCTTTCCGATATTCAGACCCCACCACGCCGCGGAGCCACACGGCCTGCTTCACCTGTACGGCAAGGGCTTTTTCTCCGGCGCAGGCCCATACCGATGCCGCAGATACCGCAGCCGTGGACAGACCGCCTGCCGAAGTAACAGGCACCACTTTGATCGTTCCGGCGTTTTCTCCGTTCAGCGTCAGCGGAAGCTCACCCTCTGCGCAGTCCTCTGTATTCCGGAGTCCCATAGCCGTCAGAAATGCCTCTGAAGCCAGGCTTGTATTGCCGTAAAAGACGACCCGGCCGCCCTCCCGGACATATGCAAGCATTTTTTCTTCCCAGGCAGAACCGGCCTTCGGTACAGGCGTCACCAGAATATTGTTCCGGTACATCACCGGATCGTGCAGACAGAAGTTGGCAGCGGACACTACCATGGATACCGGCGCCCCGTCATTGATCGCGCCCCGGATAAACCAGTCCCCGGCGTACATATCCATCAGTTCCTGCCCGGTTTCCGCAGCCGTATATTCGTCAAAGGGATACACCCACACAACCGGGGCAACCCCATCCGGTGCTTCCTTGACCGCTTTGCGCAGGTGCGGGATCGGTTCATCGGCACAGGCATCCGGCAGCTCTCCGAAACAGTTGTCAATGGAAAGCAGGCTCAGGTGGGTGGGCGGTTCGATTCTGCCCCGGCTGTCGATCCGGGCAATGCTCATGGGCAGATAGATATCGTGAGGCTGGCTGTTGTACCGGTCGTACCAGGGAGAATTGGCCCACCATATATCGTGGATATAGAAGCGGAACAGATAGGGATGCCGGATTTCTTCCTCTTCTTTTGGCAGACCCGCGATCCTGGACATATGCCCCATCAGTTCCAGTCCGAAGTCGCCGTTGATGGCGGCCCAGGGAGAATTGGGAGGCGGCAGCAGTCCGTAGTCTCCGTCATATATAGTGCGAAGAGGTACGCCGTCTGTGGCAAAATCAATCCCCATGGACATATTGGTACCTCTGGTTTCAATCGGATAGGCCGGACACTCTTTCCGGAAATACTGCCAGAAATCCACAACATCCTGCCGGACATCGGGCAGTTTATCGCCGTGGAACCGTTCTCCGTCAAAAATAGCACCGGTAGCTGCCCATGTTTCCCGTCCGAACCCCAGACCATTGGAGAACCAGATATAGTCAAAACCCATATCGGTGAGGAAACACTGTGCCTGGGCGCCGAAAAATGTACCGAAAGGCAGTCCGTCCGGAATTCCGTCAGGGAACGCGGCATACCGGGTACTGTCTCCCTGCAGCTTTGCGTATGAGCATACCATGGTGGCTCTGCCCATATCGTTTCCCATGCAGATTTCGTTGTGACGGCTGTATTTGAAAGCCGATTTGGCAAACTCCGGCCCCGGATCAAACGTGGTTCCCACACGGATCTGTCTGTCCGCCCCCAGCACTTCCTTACCGGCTTCCTTCAGGGATGCCACCACCAGACGCAGGATCCGGTACGTCATCTCCGGGGGATCTTTACAGAACAGATAGCAGCGGGAATGCAGTCCCAGTCCTTCCGGGTCGATGGCGGCATGACTGGCTTCCCGGTTGTTGGCACCGCCGATGTATTTGGCCCAGGAGAACGGTTCGTCCGGTTCTCCGCGGTAATCCAGCAGTTCACTTCCGTCCGCCGACCAAAGCAGAATGGAAACGCAGGGCACGTCCCGTACCAGCGGCTTCCACTGTTCAAATACCTTCCGGCAAACCGTTTTCACAGAAACAGGGTCCGTTTTCCGGAAGGGTTTCAGACTCATCTCCAGGGTAACATTCTGCAGCATAACAAATCCTCGTATTTCTTATTTTTCACTTCCCAGCCACATACACAGCACGGATTCCCCGGGCAGCACATCCGCAGACGGGATCTCTTCCCATATCTTCCCTTCCGTAATGATCCGGCAGCCCATGATCTTCACGCCGGCCGGCAGCTCGCATTCCAGAGGGACCGGCTCTGTACCGGTATTGGAGAGCACAATGCAGCCGTCTTCCTTTGTGCCGGCCGCGATCCCGTACACACCGGGAATATCGAATCCAAGATCGGTCTGTATCTTCCGTTTGTACAGTTCCTCAAAGGCCACAAACCCATAATACGCCGGAAACGGTTTTGCCGTCAGCGGGTTGAACATACCGCCGTATATGCTGGTTCCGAACCGGGCATCGTAAAACATAGCCGTGTCAAGAGAGGTATTCTGCAGTGCCAGCATCATCCCGGCGGTCAGGGCAGCATGCTTCAGCGTCCCTCTGGCCTTCGGCTGGCAGTTCCATTCGTTCAGGGAATGTTCCACATCGTCAAAGCCGTATGCGTCCAGCCGTTCTCTGGCATAGGCTGCGAATTTTACCGTTTCCTCTATACTGCCGTAGCTGTGCCAGGAAAAGAAATCCAGCGGCAAATTGTGGTTCTTTACATATTCCAAGAATGCATCCGCGAAGTCCAGATAATAGACATTTCTGGCCTGTTTCGGATCGTTTCTGTCCCCCAGGATACCGTAAAATCCACAGCTGGCAAAGCCGCCGATCCTGATGTCGGGGAAACGTTCTTTCAGATACCGGGACGCCGTACCGTACAGTTCCAGATACTGTTCCATGGTACCGTTCCACATCATATTCTCTCTTTGGATATGGGAATTGTCCGGTTCGTTCCAGATCTCCCAGTACCGGATGTTCATGTGATAGCCGTCCGCCCAGCCTTCGTTGTAATGCCGGATGACCCCTTCGCAGATCTTCGCCCACTGCAGAGGATCCTTTGGCGGATCGATCCGATAGGATTTGATCGTGCACTGATTCTCAATGGTCACGCCCAGCCGGAAGAAAGGTTCCACGCCGTTTTCCACCAGCGCTTTCATCAGAAGATCCGTGAACGTAAAGTCATAGGATGCCGGGTCTTCCGGGTCCGCATCAAAATCCCGGAACAGATTGGGAATGTCCACCCATCTGCCGCCGCCATACACACCCTGTACGTCGTGCAGACGGGAGAAGGGGCATGAAAATGCCTTCAGATACTGCAGCATGGAAAAATTCACACCCTGAAAAGGTGGCTGACCAACGCCGTGCAGCGCTTTTATCTTCCCGGTGGGGATCATATCGGTATGGATAACAGCCATATTGTTTCTCCTTATGTCCGACAGCAGATTCTGCTGATATATTACCAACATTGTAGCATAGAGATGTGAGTTTGTCAATCATTTCCATCTATATTGCACAAATCATCAATCTGCATCCTGCCTGTTTTCCTTCCGGCCTCCCGAAAACCGTTTTTCTTTTTCCGCATGAAACGGGTACACCGGTTAAGATAATACAAAAAACTTCATAAATAGTTTTCCATGCGCTCTTTATTCAGGTGGATAAATGTGGTATAATATATCTGAATATTTCCAGCAGTGAGCGGAGTTTTATGAACAGAATCCATCCGGCAGCAGCGGTCAGACGATACGGTTTGTACGTTCTGGCCGGCGCGCTGCTTTTCATCAAATCCTATATTTTCTACAGCCAGATCCAGCTGGGCGGCTTCGAGACTGCCTTTTCCATCGCCACGGTAGGAATCCTGTCCGCCGTATGCGGTCTGCTGCGTTTTCTTTCTCCGAAAGCGTCCCGGTTCGGTTTTGTACTTCTGTATTTTGCAGCCAGCTTTTTTATGGCGGTCGACAGCGTCTATTATTCCTATGTGGCCAGACTGCCCAGCGTGGTGCAGGTTGGAATGGCAGGACAGCTTGCCGACATCTGGGACACCATTGTCAAACTGCTGAACTGGAAGCATATGGCCATGCTGCTTGACCTGCCCCTGTGGTACCTCTATTTCATCAACCGGAAATCCCGTACCCCTGCCGCTCCCCGGAAATGGGAACCGTATCTGCTGCTTGCCTGGGGTATGTTCTGCGGTCTGATTCTGACAGGCTGGGGACTTTTCGGACAGTTCCGACCGGAATACATGATCAACGAACTGTACTGTTACCATATCTGCGATTTCGCCAATGCCGCTTTTGCTGCCGTTGACAACACGGAAGTTGACAAGACTCTGTACACCCTGCAGGACGACAGTGACTCCCCTTATTTCGGGCTGGCGGAGGGGCGAAATGTGTTTATTTTGCAGATCGAAGCATTGCAGAATTTTGTCATCGGCGCCCGGTACGAAGGGCAGGAACTGACCCCGAATCTCAACGCCCTGCTCTCGGACAACACCTTTTATTTTCCTCATTATTACTACCAGATCGGCGGCGGAAATACGGCAGACGCGGAATTTACCGTGAACAACTCCCTCTTTGCCCCGGAAACGGAAGCCGCCTATGTGAAATATACGGAGAACACATATTACGGTCTGCCCTGGCTGCTGAAGGAAAACGGCTACAGCGGCGCCCATGTGTTCCATAATTATAAAGGAGATTTCTGGAACCGCCGGACTGCATACCCCTTCCAGGGATTCGACACCTACACGGCACTGGAAGATTTTGAGGAAATCGATCCCTTCCCCATGGGAATCTCTGACCGGCAGATGTTCACCCAATCCATGGCGTCCCTGACTGCTTATCCCGAACCTTTTTATGCTTTCTATATCACGGTTTCCTCTCACCATCCGTATGCCATCCCGCTGAAAGACCGGGGAATCACGCTCAGGCCGGAAGACGAAGCTACCCTGTTCGGACTGTATATCCAATCCGTCCATTATGTAGACAGCGTTCTCGGGGAATGGCTGGATATGCTCCGGGAAGAAGGCCTGTACGACAACTCTGTCTTCGTTCTGTACGGCGACCATTATGCGCTGACCAACACAGACCACCAGATTTCCGGGCAGGTTTCTTCCATGCTGGGCAGAAACTACACCATATACGATGTGTTCAATGTCCCTCTGCTGATTCATATTCCCGGCAGCGGCGTTTCCCGGACCATTTCCACGGCGGGAGGACACATAGATGTGCTGCCCACCCTGCTCTGTCTGCTGGGGATCGACGAAGTCAGAACGGTCATGTTCGGGCAGAATCTGCTGACGGCTGCAGAAGGCATGGTATGCGAACAGACCCATATGTCCATCGGTTCCTTTATTTCTGACGATGTGTTTTTCAAAAAGCCGCACAACAACATCCTGACCAATTTTTCCGTGTATGACCGGATCACTATGGAGAGCCTTTCACCGGAACCGTATTATACCCGGTCGGCTGCCGCTGCGCAGAAAATCGCAGATTGTGCTGCTCTCATGGCACAAAACGACCTGTTTCTCCCCTGAAAAATATGTATTTCCGCCAGATTTCGCCCTCTGTTCTGTTGCAAATATCACTGTTTTTGTCTATTATCTGACAAAGTGTACCATTCTCCGAACATTTTTTCTTATCATGCAGGATAATTTTTCTTTGTCAATAGCTTTTTGGAAAGTTTTCCTCGAAAAAGATAAAAACGGCATTATCCATAAATTTGAGGTGCGAAATTTGGCTCTTATTATTCCAAACAAGTCTTGACAAAAAGCATTTTATAGATTATAATATACAACGTAATGACGCCACATTACACTACACCACAAGATGTTGTGGTGTTTTTATTGGCACATTACGACAGAATGTGATAACGTCATTTTTTGTGTCGTTTTTCCGGTTTCCGGAACCTTCCCTGTCATAAGACAGGATCTATTACCGTAAATTACACCCGTACGTTTTCCGTGGCAGAACAAGGCTGCCGGAAGCGGAAAATGTACGTCAGATTGGAGTTTGTTATGCTGACCAAAATCCGCAAGCGGGACGGTCGTGAGGTCCCTTTTTCCCTGGAAAAAATAGCCAATGCGATCTTCCGTGCCGCACAGGCTGTCGGCGGAAGTGATTACAAAGAAGCGCTGGCACTTGCTCAGGAAGTTTCCGTACGTCTGGCCCAGGAACATCCGGAAGAAAACGATATTCCTTCCGTGGAGTGTATTCAGGATACGGTGGAATGGGTTTTGGTGAAGCACGGCCATGTACGCACCGCCAAGGAGTACATCCTGTATCGTGCCGAACGTACCAAGGTCCGGGAAATGAATACCCACCTGATGAAGACTTTCGAAGACCTGACCTTCCGTTCCGCACTGGAAAGTGATATCAAGAGAGAAAACGCCAATATCGACGGTGACACCGCCATGGGCACCATGCTGAAGTACGGTTCCGAAGGCGCCAAGCAGTTCTATGATCTGTATGTGCTGGATCCTGCTCATGCCAAGGCTCACAAGGAAGGCGACATTCATATCCACGACCTGGATTTCTACGGTCTGACCACCACCTGCTGCCAGATCGACCTGATCAAGCTCTTTGACGGCGGTTTTGCTACCGGCCAGAGCCAGAACATCCGGGAACCCAAGGATATCATGTCCTATGCCGCGCTGGCCTGTATTGCCATTCAGGCAAACCAGAACGATCAGCACGGCGGTCAGTCCATTCCCAACTTCGAATATGCTATGGCTATCGGTGTCCGGAAGACCTATGTTCGTCATCTGACCAGAAATATCGCCAAGGCTCTGGATATGGCGGATGTGCTGTTTGACGGCAAGGACGGCGAAGAAGGTGCCGCTGCTCTGCTGCAGAAAATCGAATCCGTTTACGGTGTGCATCCCACGATGTCCGAAGCCGACGCCATGAAGGATGCTCTCGGCAAGGAACTTACTGCACTGGTGGGTGAATCCGGTGTCAGAGAAGCCGCCGTTATCGCCAAATATACCGCAAAAGAAATTGACCGCAGTACCCATCAGGCTATGGAAGCACTGATCCACAATCTGAACACCATGCATTCCCGTGCCGGTGCGCAGATTCCCTTCTCTTCCCTGAACTACGGTACCGATACTTCTCCGGAAGGACGCCTGGTAATCCGTGCACTGCTGGATGCAACCAACGCCGGCATGGGCAATGGAGAAACCCCCATCTTCCCGATCCAGATCTTCAAGGTTAAGGAAGGCGTGAACTATAATCCCGGCGACCCCAACTATGACCTGTTCCAGCAGGCCTGCAAGGTTTCCGCCAAGCGGCTGTTCCCCAACTTCAGCTTCCTGGATGCGCCGTATAACGCACAGTTCTACCAGCCGGGCAAGCCGGAAACGGAAGTTGCCTACATGGGGTGCCGTACCCGGGTAATTGCCAACGTAAACAAAGAAAAGCAGATCGTCAACGGCAGAGGAAACCTGAGTTTTTCCTCCATCAACCTGCCCCGTATTGCGATCAATGCCAATAAAGATGTAGAGTGGTTCTTCGAAGAACTGGAACGGAAGATTGACCTTGTGATCGATCAGCTTCTGGAACGGTTCCGTGTACAGGCTGCCAGACGGGTCCGCAACTACCCCTTCCTGATGGGCGAAGGTGTGTGGCTGGATTCCGAAAAACTGGGCAAAGATGATTTCGTAGGGGAAGTGCTCAAGCACGGTACCCTGACAGTCGGTTTCATCGGTCTGGCGGAATGTCTGAAAGCACTGACCGGCTTCCACCATGGGGAAAGCGAAACTTCCCAGAAACTGGGGCTGGAAATCATCGGCTTCATGCGCAGTAAGATGGATAAAGCCACCGAGCAGTACGGTATGAATTTCTCCCTGATCGGTACACCTGCCGAAGGGCTGTCCGGCCGTTTTGTACGGATAGACAAGCAGAAGTACGGCGTGATCCCCGGAATTACCGACAGAGAATACTACACCAACTCCTTCCACATCCCGGTATATTACGACATTTCCGCTTATGATAAAATCAAGTTGGAAGCGCCGTATCACGATCTGACCAACGGCGGTCACATCACATATATCGAGCTGGACGGAGATCCGCTGGAAAATCTGGATGCATTCGAAGACATTGTACGCTGTATGAAGGAATCCGGTATCGGCTACGGTGCCATCAATCATCCCGTTGACCACGACCCTGCCTGCGGATATACCGGCATCATCGGCAATACCTGTCCCGGCTGCGGCAGAGATGAATCCGGCGAAGCACCTTTCGAACGGATCCGCCGTATCACCGGGTATCTGGTAGGTACACTGGATCACTTCAACGATGCAAAGCGCGCGGAAGAACGGGATCGTGTAAAGCATGCCGTTCGCAGCGAAATGGAAATGATATAATGCTATAACGAAAAAGCGGCATTCTCTTCCCGAAAGAGGAGCGCCGCTTTTGTTATGCTGTTTTACAGTTCCGCCAGTTCCGCAAGCTGTTCCGGACGGCTTACGCTCATCACCGGAATCGTGTTTGTCTGATCCAGCAGGTACTGCAGACTCAGTGTATTCACGGAAATGCCGGAGGAAGCGGATGCCGCAAGCAGTTTGTTATATGCTTCTCCATTGGCAGAAGACAGCCAGTTCCGGTTTCCGCGGAATTGATCGATATTCGACCAGGCACCATCTTCATATACAGCACCGCACTGCTGCAGTTTGGCAAAGAAGCCGTGTGCTGTCGAGGAGAACGGGAAGATGCCAAACCCTTTTTTCTCCGCGAGAATCCGCAGAGGCATATCTGCAGCAACCATGCCGTTTCCTGGGCAATACCCTTCCGCATTCTCCATCGCGAGACTCCATTCATTGGAAACCCCTGCAAAATACTTCTGCCAACCCTCACCCATGTATGCGATGGCTTTTTCCACCCGTTCTGCCCGGTAATTGGAAAACCCGAACCGGGTAATTTTTCCGGCATCCACCTGTTTGACACAGAAGTCCACAATCGTGCGGATATCCACTGCTTCGTTATCCCGGTGGAGCAGGCAGATATCCAATCTGTCCATTTTCAGAGAACGGCGGCTTTCCTCAATGTCTGTTTCCATGTCGGCTTCCGTAACCCGGCTGATTTCCGGAGCTTCCGGCGCATAATGACAGGCTTTTGTGGTGACAACCATATCGGTAATCCGACGCATGGTCAGCCATCGTCCGATCACCTGCTCCGAGGCGTTGGTCTTATCCACACCCCATCTGCCGTACACATTGGCGGTATCCAGAAACCGGCCGCCCATGGCGTAATAGGTATCCAGTATGGTAAAGGCTTTGTCCAGCGGTTCGCCGGTCAGTCCTTCGTTCCCCATGGATGCGGTCCCCAGGCAGAGACATGACAGCGGTGCGGGGTATGTGGGAAGTTTGATATTCTGCATGGCATTTCTCCTGTTCACTGCGTTTTTCTTTAGTATACCATGCCTTTCCTGCATTTGCAAGAGTCAGTTTTTCGTTTTATCTTCTCCGTCCAGCACGATTGGAAAATCCCCGTACCCCATACAACAGGAGATACCGTTCAGTGTATCTTTCTGCATCTGCATCAGTGCGATCAGGATGCACAGGCAGCTGTGGTACATATC
>SVSN01000093.1 GCA_015064285.1 Oscillospiraceae bacterium
TTCACGGGTAGCAAGTAAACTGCCTTTCGCAAGCGGTAGCCGTATATGCGCCTTTTAGGCGCTGCTAGTAGAATAGGGCTATGCCCGGTAAATGTAAAACCCCCGGCTTGGCCGGGGGATACTTATTCTGTGTAAAAAAGCAGCTCCGGAGAGCCGCTTTTGCTTTATTGGAGTATGGTCTGCAGTGCCTGCAGGGTTTTTGTGTCCTCACGGATGGATTCCCAGTTGAAAATGTTGACAATCCGGCAGCCGGTTTCATAAACCGAACGGAGAAAGGAAAGGGTAAGATCCCATGGACGGCATTCGATCAGCGCCCACCCGTCCGGTGCCATGGCAAGCTGGCGATCCATTTCGTGAATATTGCCGCCGTAAAAACTCCAGCCGGGCAGTACACCGGGTCTTACAGAAGCGGTACCGGAATGGCCGCCGCCTCTTTTTGTTTCGCCGCCCCAGTAGGAATGGGTGATGATCCGTTCTCTGGGTATGCCGTGGATACAGGCGTGTTCTATCAGCCGATCCAGATACCATGTGCAGATGCCGTCGATGGTCTGTTCCGTGATGACTCCTTCGTTCTGCAGGGCAAGGGTGGCGGCAGCGGCATATCCCAGAGCAATGCTTTCCGATGCTCCGTCTTGGGGGTCTTCGGCTGTGGATGCGGTGCGGAAGGTATTGCCGCTTTTATAATAGTACGCCTGCACATACGGGGACAGCTCCCAGCCGAATACCAGACCGCCGAACAGATCGGGATCGGTTTCGGCAAAGTCTTTCAGCAGGGGAAGCAGAACATCAAGACAGTCGTACTGCAGCTGCAGGAAAGCGGGGGAAGCCAGATTCGGCGGGGGCAGCACACGGATCTGTGAGCCCCAGTTCCGCCAGGCGATCTGTACAGCAGTGTCTTCCTGCCAGTCATATCGTTCCACATTCCGGATGTTTGCCGGATCGTAACCGGGCATGGCTGGATCAAACCAGTTCCACAGTTCCGGGTGCGCATTCCACCAGTTGACTCCATCCAGATGGAAAATCACCGGCATCTGTATCTCTCTGGCGGCGCGGATGGTGTTCCGGATACTTTCCGCCACATCAGCGATGGGGTAGCGGGCATAGGAATAGGTGTATGCAGCGGCAAGAATACGGCTGCTGTTGTCAGGGGGACGGATGGCATCCCGGATTTCCCGCAGGGCATCGGCGGTAAAGGTCGCGGGACTGCCGCAGTTCCAGCCGAGCCGGCAGGGATTGTCGGTTTTGTGCATGGCGAGTATGGTTTTTTCAGGCATGACAGACCTCCGTGGACATTTCAGACAGAATACAACTGTATAATATCATAATCACCGGCGGGTGTAAAGAGAAAACGAAAAGTTTTCCGCCTTATTCATAAATAGCGGTAGAAATACCGGCGGGTTTCTGATATACTGTAGTTGTAAAATAGTACGCTGACAAAGGAGGACAAGGAATCGTATGGATATACAGAAAGTTATGTTCAGCGGGGCTGTGGAAGAAAAAAGCGAAGAAGCCTGGGAAGCCATGGATATGTTTGCCAGCTACCGGGAACTGTTGGAAATGGATCATCTCCACAATGCCGCTATAAGAGAACTGCAGATCAAGCTGGAGACTCTGAACGATGAATTCCGGATCAAATTTGAACGCAGCCCCATCCACCACATCGAAAGCCGGCTGAAATCCAAGGCCAGCATTGTGAAAAAGCTGATGGACAGAGGCGCGGAAGTGTCCCTGGAAGCAGCCAGACGGAGCATCAACGATATCGCCGGGGTCAGAGTTGTATGCTGCTATATAGATGACGTATACAGCGTAGCAGATATGCTGCTGAGACAGTCTGACATCAAGCTGATCAAGCGGCAGGACTATATCGAAGAACCCAACTACAACGGGTACCGGAGTCTCCATCTGGACATTCAGGTGCCGATTTACCTGTCCGACCGGACGGAATACGTGTCGGTGGAGGTACAGCTCCGTACGGTGGCTATGGATTTCTGGGCTTCGCTGGAGCACGATCTGCGTTATAAGTCCGGCAAGCACCCGCCGCAGGAAATCAGCGAAGAACTGCTGGCCTGTTCCCACGAAATTGCGGAGCTGGACAGACGGATGCAGGAGATGTACAAGCGGATTCAGGCGCTTTGATCAGGTAAGAAATAAGAGGTAGAAATAAGAGGTAAGAGATAAGAAATATTGGTAAAGGGGGGAGAATTTTGCGGAAACTGCTTGTTCTGACGGCGGCTTTGGTGCTGCTTACAGGGTGCGGGGAAACGGAGGAACCGGTGAGACAGCTTTTCTTTCCTGAGGTTACTGTGCTCGGACAGACGGTGGAGACTCCGGCATGGTTTTATCCTGCATCCGGAGAGATGGAATTTCTCTGCCCGGACTGTCCGCATCAGTGTATGCACAGTGAATATACGTGCAGGGAAGAAGTGCACGGGGAAGAATGTCCTTTTTATAAGTTCAACCCAAGAATGGGCTATAGTCTTATTGAAGGAAAGCTGTATTATTTCCTGGCAGAGGATCTGTATGTGTATGACACGGCAGCCGGGGAAAGGGAACAGCTGAAGAATACAGCGACACCAGGATGGGTGGACGAAAGCTATATTTTCAACGGAGAATATCTCTACCATTACGACTCGGACACTGAACGGGAAAACGGAAAAGGATATACCAGAATTGAACGGATCCACCTGCCGGATATGCGTGCGGAGGATATAAGCGGCCAGGGACTGGTCTGGAAAATTATGGACGGAGTCGGATACTATGTCATTGCGGATTCCAGCCCGTATATTGTCTCCGGTCTGTACAGACAGCCGTTGTACACAGCGGAAGAAGAACCGCCGGCAAAGGAACTGCTGCTGCATGAAGTGGAGCTTGGTATATATCCCGTGCTGACGGAAGATGCCATATACTGGATCGGGAACGACAGGCTGGAGGAAGATCCGGATGTGGTGACACATAATCTGTACCGGTATGATCTGAAAAAGCAGAGCATCATCCTTGTGACGGAAGATTTCGGTGGCGGCAGAATAGTGTCCGACGGAGAATATCTCTATGCTGTCCGTCGTCAGGCGGAGAGGGATGCGCTGATCCGGACGGATGATTACGGAAACATAACGGTTCTCGGAACGGCGGAAGAAGGTCAGCGGCTGCCTGCGGCTTCTGCAGATATAGCGGATCGGTATGTGATCGCGGACGTGGTTTCCGAGAAGGCCGATGGAATGATGAAAAACGGCAAAATGGTGTACGATACGAAATCCGGTGAGGTACAGACGTACTGGCTGCAGGAGAGGGAAGTATCATGAAAATACTGGTTCTGCTGGGAATGCTGTGTCTGGCTCTTGTGTCCTGCGGGGAGAAAGAACCGGATCCCTGGCCGTATATATTGGTGGAAGTGGAGACAGATAATGGTGCGGGCGGTTCCTTCAAGCTGCCTGTCCGGTTTGATCCGGCAACTGGAGAATATACAGCCGTCTGCGGCGAAACTGTGCATGAGGAAGACTGTCCGTTTTGGAGCGGGGACTACTATGATCCCAATTTCACAGTATGGCGGGATGTTCTGTTCCGGGCTGAGAAAAAAGACAGTACCTATTCTGTCTGTGGATACAATATGACCACCGGGGAAGAACGGATTGTGACGGAGACGGCGCATCCCGGGAATTTTGAGATTCTCGGAGACTATCTGTTTGTCGGCAATGCTCTCGGGATAACAGAACGGATCTGTCTGACAGATGGGACAGAAGCGGAAAATCCTGCAGGGGTCATGCCGGACTGGGTGACGGAAGAAACGGCGTATTATACGCTCAGAGGCGCACGCGGCAGAAACGGCGGGCTGTACCGGCAGAATCTGTATGAAACGGGCAGCAGGCCGCCGATGCGGGAGCTTTTGTTTGCGGATGCTGTCGTCCTGAAATGCTGGTATGGAGATGAGGCGGTTTTCTGGGTGGGAAATCATTCTTTTTATGAAGAAGGAACCCATCTGTACCGGTATGATCTGCGTACCCGTACCAACACGGTGCTGCAGGAGAATTTTGACGGCAATATCTGCGTGACGGACAGTGAATGGCTGTATTCTGTAACAGACAATACTCTTTGGCGGATTCACAGGGAAACCGGTCAGCGTATGCTGCTGTATGAACCGGAAGAACTGAAGTTGGTTTCCGGATACAATCGCATACAGGAAGCAGGCGGTTATATCATTATGGAATCCGTCACAACGGATGATGAAAGAGCAGGGGGCAGACTGGTGTATCGCCCGGGCACCGGAGAAGCGGTCTTTTACCCCGATCTTTCATAAAGACAAAACAAAAAGGACTGTTGTTCAGGCAGTCCTTTTGCTGTTGTTGATTTTTGTATCGCCGGGAATTGTTGATTTTAAGAGTTGATCTTGTTTGCGCGATCAGCGGATACCAATTAGTCGCTGATGTAGGGCAGCAGTGCAACGTGACGGGCCCGCTTGATAGCGGTGGTCAGCTGTCTCTGGTGCTTAGCGCAGGTGCCGGAAATACGGCGGGGCAGGATCTTGGCTCTTTCGGAAATGCACTTACGCAGACGGTTTACGTCCTTGTAGTCGATTTCATCGATGCTGTCAGCGCAGAAAGCGCAGACTTTCTTTCTTCTTCTGTTGGTACGCATTGCCGGTCTTGCGGCAGGTGCGGAAGCTGCGTTCTCGGTCTTTTCGGGAGCGGGAGCTGCAGTTTCTTCGGCAACAACTTCAATCTTTTCGGTATCCATTGTATTGAAATCCTCCTGTTATTTTTTGTAGCCTGTCAGGCTGCCGATGGGGCTGTCTCAGAAGGGCAGCTCGTCGTCATCGGCGATCTCTTCGAATTTGGGTGCGGGAGCCGCTGCATAACCGCCGTTTGCCGGAGCAGATGCCGGTGCGGATGCGGGCTGTCCGCCGTAGGAACCATAATTATCGGGCATATAGGACGGTGCCTGACCCATGGGGGCGGCCTGTCCGTATGCGTTCTGACTGTACATGGCAGCTGCCTGCTGTACGGCCAGAGGGCTTTCACTCTTGGCGTCTACAAAGAATGCTTCGTCTGCCACGATCTCGGTAGCAAAACGCTTCATACCCTGCTGATCGATCCAGGTTCTTGTCTGGATGGAGCCCATTACGCAGATGGAACTTGCCTTGCGGAAGTACCGGGTAATGAATTCAGCAGTCTGACGCCATGCAGTTACGTTAAAGAAATCCGCCTGGGGTTCTTCCGCAGTACCCTTGGTGCCAAAACGTCTGTTGACGGCGATGGTAAAGGATGTAACGGAAATACCGGAGGGAGTGGTCTTCAGTTCCGGATCGGCTGTAAGACGACCGCCCAGGATTACTTTGTTGAAGTTAAAGTTAGCCATATTCAGCCTCGTTTCTTACCGATTACGGTAATCGCTTACGCCTTGGCCTTCTTTTCTTCGTGACGGATTACGATAGAGCGCATGATGCCTTCGGTGATACCGAAAATTCTTTCCAGTTCAGCGGGGAATGCGGGATCAGCTTCAAAGTTTACCAGTACGTAGTAACCTTCGGGCTTATCGTTGATAGGATATGCCAGACGCTTCTTGCCCCATTCGGCAACTTCACCGATGGTTCCGTTTTCTGCGATAAGTGCGTTGAACTTATCTACGAGGCCTTTTACGGCTTCTTCAGAAAGATCGGGGTCGATAACATAAAGGGTTTCGTAGGAATTCTTGATCTTTTCCATGTTTTTTACCTCCCTATGGACTTCAGACCGCTCATTTGAAAATTTTAAGCGGCAGAGAGACGGGCATAATTATCCCGTTCGAGGGAATATTGTACCATATTTCCGCTCTTTTGTCAAGGGATTTCTTGATCCGGAATGCTGTGTATATTGCTGATTTTTCAGGCCTTACGCATGATTTTTTGGACAACTTTCCGCAGGTCTGCGCAGAACGGTTGCAATCTGTGCCCGGCTGTGATATAATGAAGAAAAATCCACTCCCAAAGGAGAAATCTGCCATGTCTGTTAAGAATTATCCCTGGAAATCGAAAGCGCTGAACATCTTCGCCCCCCATCCGGATCAGGTGGACCGGTTCTGCGAATTTGTGAAGACGGAGCTTGTAAAAGACGGAATCGATACCATCATGATGATCGTCCGCTATAACTATATGTTCCAGTCCCATCCCGAATGCAGAGGCAATTTTCCGCTCTCTTATGACGATGTGCAGAAGATGGTGGACGTATGTAAGGAATGCGGTATCAACCTGATTCCCAACATGAACCTGATGGGGCACCAGACCGTACAGGACTACAAGGATCCCGACGGACTGCTCAGAGGCCATCCGGAATTCTCCGAAACGCCCATTGATGAGGAACCGGAATACTGCTACAGCCTGTGTCCCAGCCATCCGGAAATTCTGGACGTGATTACCGATCTGATGGACGAGCTGATCGATGCGTTCCGACCCACCATGTTCCATATGGGGATGGATGAAATCTTCTATATCGGTATGTGCGACCGCTGCAAGGGCAAGGATCCCGCCGATCTGCTGGCTGACTGGATCAACAAGCTGGCGGATCATCTGCTGGCAAAGGGGATCACGCCCATGATGTGGGGCGACCGTCTGCTGGATTCCGCCAAGCTGGGCTACGGTCCCTGGGACGCCAGCCGGAACGGCACCTCACCTGCCATCGATAAGATCCGCAGGGAAATCATCATCACCGACTGGCATTATCACAACTGGCACTGGTTCCCCTCTCCGGAAATCTTTGCGGACGCCGGGTTCAAGGTATATCTGTGTCCCTTCAATGTAGCCCCAAACGCCAAGCTGTTCCTCGATTATGCAAAGGAACACGACAAGGGCAACATCCTCGGTATCATGGAAACCACATGGGTGCCTGTGAAATGGTTCATGGACGGCATGGAAGGGAAAGAGCTGGATGACGAAAAGTGGTACAAGGGCGGCACGCCCCATATTGTACACTGTTACAACTGGCTTTTCCGTGACGGCGAACTGAAGCTGCCCCCGGAACTGGAAGAAGACGACGACTGATTTCCATAAATAAACAAGAAAGCATACCTGCAATACCCGGCATACCACCATGCAGCCCCAAAATTTAATCAAGGGAAAGGACAACCATTATGAAACGCAGAATTTCTATCTTACTGTTTCTTGCGCTTTGCCTGTCCATGACTGCAGCCGGATGCGGCGGTGTGACAGCGGAAACAGAAAAAACAGATGCCGCAGTCACGGAAACGGAACCTGCTGAAACTACGGAAGATACTTCCGCACAGGTGGACGAACTGCCTGACGGGCTGGACTTTGGCGGAGCCTCCATCGGAATTGCATCTTCCGTAAACGTGCATTTCCATGGATATATGGATGTGGCGGAATATGACGATACCACCTCCGTGCTGGATCAGTCCATCTACAACCGGAACCGGAATGTGGAAGAACGGCTGAATGTCAAGATCACCGAAATCACAGCGGCTTCCAGCGATGTGACCAATACCTTCAAGAACACCGTTACGGCAGGTGATGATTCCTATCAGATCTTCCACGGCGCGGACAGAGTTGTATTCAACACCGGTCTGGAAGGATATCTGCTGGATGTGGCGAAGGATATGCCCTATATTGATCTGGAAAAAGAGTACTGGTATGCCGACGGCAATGATGTGCTGCATGTGGGCGGAAAACAGCTGGCGGTTTTCGGAGAAATGTCTCTGGGAACCTATGACTACACACATCTGCTGGCATTCAACCAGGATCTGATCCGGGAGTACAGTCTGACGAGTCCCTGGGACTATTATGCGGAAGACAACTGGACTTTTGATTCTTTCGGCACGCTGATCACATCCGTATATGACGATCTGGACGGGAACGGTACCATGGACGACAAAGACCGGTACGGATTCCACACCAGGCAGGGATTCCAGTTCCCGCTGATGTATACTGCAGCCGGGCTGAAAACCGTGGAAATGAACAATGAAGGTATACCGGAGTTTACAGCGCCCTCCAATCAGGCGTTCAGCGATGTATACGACTGGTGCACCACGGTTTTCTATGACGGAAACGCGTGGTATAAGCAGACAAACGGCAACGATTTTCTGACCAAGTCTCCCATGTTCCAGGAAAACAAGGTGCTGATTACCGATATGACCTTCTTCTATGTGGGTGCGGTTCGGGATATGGTCAGTGACTTCGGGATCATTGTGTATCCCAAGTATACTGCCGAACAGGACCGGTACTATACCTGGGTGGAAGGCGGCGCAAAAGCCATCGGTATCTCCCTGATTACCCAGAACAAGGATGCTGTGGGTGCCACGCTGGAAGCTATGGGTACCGAATCTTTGAAGAATGTGATCCCCACCTACTATGAAATCAATCTGAAATCCAAGTATTCCAGAGATGAGATTTCTTCTCAGATGTTTGATGTGATCCGGGCAAGCCGTTCCTTCGATCTGGGCGATACCGTATGGTGTGAAGTGGTCAGAGAAAATATGGGCAATGCTTTCAAGGACAAAAAGCCTCTGGCATCCTCCATGGCAGCCATCGAAACCGCTGTAGCCGCCAAGATTGAAGATGCCATGGATGTGCTGGCAGACTGATCATCATACAATTATTAATAGAAGGACGCCTGTCTGAAAAATCTATCGGCAAAGCGTCCATAGAACTCTGCCGGAATGCCATGTGTTTTTATCCAAATGGTAAATTTGCGAAAAAATGTGAAAAAACACTTGTAAGTCGGCGCAAAATGGTATAAAATATAGTTCGGGATGGGATAACTATGTCCGTCCCGCACGTGAACTTGTTCCCAAAAAACATCTATATATATCGGAGGATTACACCAATGTCTGTAAAAGTTGCTATTAACGGTTTCGGTCGTATCGGTCGTCTGGCTTTCCGTCAGATGTTCGGCGCTGAAGGCTACGAAGTTGTTGCCATCAACGACCTGACCAGCCCCAAGATGCTGGCTCACCTGCTGAAGTATGACACCGCTCAGGGTCGCTATGACGGTCACACCGTAGAAGCTGACGACGAAGCCGGCACCATCACCGTTGACGGTAAGGTTCTGAAGATCTACGCTGAAAAGAACGCTGCTGACTGCCCCTGGGGTGAACTGGGTGTTGACGTAGTTCTGGAATGCACCGGTTTCTACACTTCCAAGGAAAAGTCCATGGCTCACATCAATGCCGGCGCCAAGAAGGTTGTTATCTCCGCTCCCGCAGGCAACGATCTGAAGACCATCGTTTACTCCGTAAATGAAAAGACTCTGACTGCTGATGACCAGATCATCTCTGCTGCTTCCTGCACCACCAACTGCCTGGCTCCCATGGCAAAGGCTCTGAACGACTACGCTCCCGTTCTGTCCGGTATCATGACCACCGTTCATGCATACACCGGTGACCAGATGATCCTGGACGGTCCCCACAGAAAGGGTGACCTGAGAAGAGCTCGCGCAGGCGCACAGAACATCGTTCCCAACTCTACCGGCGCTGCCAAGGCTATCGGCCTGGTTATCCCCGAACTGAACGGCAAGCTGATCGGCTCCGCTCAGAGAGTTCCCACCTGCACCGGTTCCACCACCATCCTGGTAGCCGTTGTTAAGGGTAAGGAC
>SVSN01000094.1 GCA_015064285.1 Oscillospiraceae bacterium
TGTATCCCGGAGTAACCGGCAACAGTGCTCCTATTATCGGTCATCTGAATCCGCATCTGCTTTATGCCCATAAAGAATATTTGGATTTTCTGAGTGGTCCCTTTGCCTATCTGGAAAATCGTTATGCAGATGGTGTTCCTCTGCAGCGTGGTATACTGGAATCTGCACGTCTGAACGGTCTATTATGGCTGACAGAAATGGATCAGGCACCTGTTGGGTCTTTGGAACATATAGGCGGAGATCCGGCGCATATAGCAGAAACCATTGCTGTTCTCAGACGAAATATTCTGCAGCCTTTTGTCGCCGGTCACGGAGCCTGGTATTACGACCATCGTGTTCTTTTCACCTCTGAAGGCGTGTACCGCAAGCATGGTTGGTGGGAAAACAGTACATTGCTGGACGAAATCAAATCTATGCAGAATCTGATAACCCAGTACTCTCAAAAAGAGTATGTGCCGCAGGCGGATGTACTTTTTGTGGTGGATACAGAACAGTATTATTATCGTTCCCGTTATACCGATGAACTGTATTGGCTGTATGAAGGCATTGCCAGGTGCGGTGTCGGAATGGACTGTATCTATCTGCAGGATCTGGAAAACTGTGATTTTGAGCGATACCGCTGTGTGGTATTTGCAAACACCTTTGTCCTGACTGAAAAACAGCGGAAATGGCTGCAGGAAAACCATCAAGGAAAACAAATGGTTTTTCTGTATGCTTCCGGCTACTGTGATACAGAAAAGCTGAATCTTGACTGTATGGATGATCTGTTGGGAATGCATATCTGCAAGCACACAGAACAAACGTCAGTACAAACGTACACCGGTGAACCTTTCCAGCTCCGCGGTGAAAAACTTATGCCGCAATTTGCTGTACAGGACGGTTACAATGAAGCTGTTCTATGGTATGAAGACGGTGCGGTCTGTGGAGCAAGGAAAAACAATCTCTGGTATTTTGCGCACAATCTGATCTCTGCACCGTTATGGGGAAAATCATCGATATTTCCGGCGCACATCGATACACCCCTTCACGCGAAGCGGTTCTTGTTGGGAATGGGTTGCTTGTATGCTGTGCAAACGCTGGAGAACGGGAAATTATTTTCCAGTCCGGAAACAGGAAAAAATATAGTTTCTCCAAAATAACCACTGCAGTGTGGGATTTAATAACGGAGGACATCATTTTATAAAAAAATAAAATTTCCAATTTTAAATATTTATCAATACAATGGAGGCTGTCGCACTAACACGTCCCCGCAAAACACAAAAACGACCGGGTTGTCCGAAAAGGATAGCTCGGTCGCTGCCGTCTACCCATCCATTTAATACATCTCATATGCCTGGCACTTCTGTAAATCTTGAGGAATTCAGGATGATATTCGGATCGTACCAGGGCTTCTCCAGCTCCATCGTGTCTACCCGGAACAGATTGGTCATATGGCCTGCGGCGGCCAGATTGATCGTGAAGGAAAGGGAACCCAGAGCGGCGTCCATATCAGTATCCCCAGCCAGAACCCGCTGTTTAACCGGTGCTTCAAATTCCGGAAAGGAGGCTGCCGCATAATCCGGCTTGATCCGGATATTTAAGAGTTCTTCCGTCAGGACATTCCGGGTGTACACAGCATCGCTGTAAGCCTCGCCGGTCATCGACTCAAACCAGATTTCATTTCAATACAACGGAAAATCTTTTCATCCGGAAGAAGCACGGGTGAGGCCTGCTGATTACGGTAGATGCTATGAACTGGCTGACGGACTCTGTATCGAACTGCATATACAGAAGTATCCCGCATACAACGCCGTCAAATGGATGCTGTGGATCGAGAATAAAGGCGAACATGACAGCGGCCTGATCAGCGATCTGCTGGACTGCGATGCCTCGTGGTGCTTTGCCGATGAATCCGGCAGTACGCCGCCCCTGTTTCTGTGCGATACAGAGGGATGCGCAGGCTACGAAACATATCTGTACGATGACCGTATATCCGAGGAATGCAAGGTACACGAGACCAGACTTGCCGTGGGTGCATCCCGCAGCTTTCATCCTGTTGGGGGACGTTCCTCCAGCGGCATGATGCCATTCTTTGAATTTCATACACAGAACCGCGGACTTTTTGCCGCTGTCGGCTGGTCAGGACAGTGGCGTGCTTCCTTTGCTCATGGCATTGGGGATACACTGGAGATCAGGACAGGACTGGAATACACCGCCTTCAGACTTCATCCCGGTGAGCGCATCCGTACTACTTCCATCCTGCTGATGGATTATGAGGGAAGCCGTGTACAGGGCAGCAATCTTTTCCGGCGCCTGATTAAAAACGAGCTGTGTCCCTTTACTCCCGATCAGTATCCCTTCGCTCTGGAGGGTATGGGAATGAGTACCGAAAGACATCTGTACCATCTGAATCAGTTCCACGACCACGGTGTCAGGGCTGACTACTACTGGATTGATGCCGGCTGGTACGGAAAGGGCGGTACTCCCGGTGCGGGAGACTGGTATAAACAGGTTGGCAACTGGCAGGTACGTCCCGACGAACATCCCGACGGCCTTCTGGATGTGGTCAGAACGGTACACGAATCCGGTATGAAGTTCCTTTTATGGATGGAGCCGGAACGGGCTTATCCCGGAACAGATCTGGCTGTGGAGCATCCTGAGTGGCTGTATCCTCTGGATGGATTCTACCTGCTGCTGCGACTGGAAAAGGACGAGGTACGGGAGTATCTGTTCAATATGATCTGTGAATTTATCGACAGACTGAACATAAAATGCTTCCGGCAGGACTTCAACATGGAACCGCTTCAGGAGTGGCGCATCACCGATGAGATCGACAGAGGCGGCATGAACGAGATCCGGTATATCATGAATCTCTACCGGCTCTGGGACGATCTCCGTGCCAGATATCCCGAACTGGTCATTGACAATTGTGCTTCCGGCGGCCGGCGTATCGATATTGAAAGCCTCCAGCGTGCCATTCCTATCTGGCGTACGGATGCCTTCTGTGAAGCCAATCTGGATCCGGATGCCATCCAGACCCAGATGTTCGGCTATAACCGTCTGGTACCCTGCTCGGGCGGTGTGTGCAAACGTATGGGAGATACATATGCTACCCGTTCCTCTTATGCTCCCTGTTATGTGGGCAGTTGGTGGTGGACTGATCGCCCCGACCGTCCTCATCCCACCGAGGAGAACTATGCATGGATGGCTAAGATGTGTGACGAATATCGCTCCCTGCGCCATTTCTTCTCCTGTGATTTTTATCCTCTGGAAAACGGAGGCTGGTCTTATGCACACGGAGGCTGGGCGGCTTACCGTTACGACAGACCGGAAGAGGGGGACGGGATTGTCATGGCCTTCCGCCGCACAGGCTCGAACTGCACAGCTTCCTGCTACCGGCTGGAGGGGCTGAATCCCAATGCGGTGTATACGGTTACGGATATTGATACCGGGGAAACCACAGAAGCTGCCGGCAAAACGCTTGCAGAAGAAGGACTGAATGTGACCATTCCCGAAAAGTATCAAAGCAAGATACTGCTCTATACAGTCAAAGAATAAAGGAAGATCTGATTTCTGTTCCTGTAAAAAACGACAGAGGCGAACGGAGCGGGCTTCAACATCACATGTGGTTTATGCTTTTCTTATGCAGACAGTTTTCATAGGATATTTAAGACAGTCACTTGCCAATGGATACCGTACAGAATCATAAAAAAGTGTACATTTTCGGGAGGAAAAGAATCGAATCGGTCGTTGGAATATGATATAATAAAATACATACCAATCTCAGGAGGTGTACATTCCTGTGTAAGGATATCAAAAGATTCACAGCACTTCTTTGTGCCCTCCTGCTGTTGAACGGATGCGGCAGTACTTCCGAAAGTCCGGAATCGGAACTGCAGGAAACGGAAGCCGTTGTTTCTGAAACCGAACCGGAAACCGTTGATCTATATGCAGAACTTCGCGGTGTGGATGCCGGCGGAAAGACGGTTGATATGCTTCTGCGGGGAGAATTCATGTATGAGTTTATGGCAGCGGAGGAAACGGGGGAAGCTGTCAACGATACTGTATATGCACGGAATCTGGTAACAGAGGAACTTTTGAACATTTCTCTGACCTTCAAGCCTGTGCTGGGTTCTGTTTCCAAGCAGTCCCAGTTTATCGGTGTATTCACAGACAGCATCCTTGCCAACGACAACAGCTTCGATCTGGTTTCCTGTGCGGCTAGCTATATGCTTGCTCTGACGGCAAAAGGATATTTCCGGAATCTGCTGACCACACCGGAACTTTCTATCGCTGCAGCCTTATGTATCCTGGAACACACCGATGCAAAAGATGTGAATATTTCTGCACTCCAAAAGCTTCTTACAAAAATCTGTAAGAGGTAACGGGAATTCATACAGATTGGAGAAGGAAAGAGGATGGACAGCATCATAACTGCCGTGTATTCTATGCGCCCCGGTGCAGGCAATCGTGTCTGTAACTTTGTCCGGCAGCAGGTTCCTGACGGAATCAGCGAACAGCCCCATTCCCATGCATTCCTCAAAGTGATGCGGATCACCGGAGGGAAAGCGGAATGGATGGTGAACAATAAATGTCATATTCTGGAACCAGGTATGTTTGTGATCCTCAATGACAGCGAGCTGAGATACATCCGCAGGATATGCTCGGAAGAACCGTTTATTATGGATTGGTTCCAGTTCCAGCCGCTTACTATATTTTCACTGATGCCTGCTTCCTCATTGGGGATTACATTCGATTCTGCAACTACGCGAGAATCCAAACTAAAACAAAACTGACTCCCCTTGAAAAACGAAGCCAGTTTACTACTTAATACTTCTTATTTCCTACCATACAGGGCTTTTGGTGCTGTCCGTACATTTGGGGGCAGTACAAATTTGTATGAATCAATAGTCTTTACTTTGTGCACTGGTTCGTTTTAGCTTAGTATGAGGCATTCCATGCGGATATTGTACCAGATAGAATCTTCCTTCTTCCGAAGGGTCTTCGATGCTGACAATATTGCCACTCCCCTTAAGCTTTTGCATCACTTTGATCTCTTCCATCATATGCTCAGCTTCTTCATGACACATAGCAAGGATTATCGGGGATGGTTATGACTTTGACAACAGCTACCGCATCCGTTTCAGACATACATAACCGAATCCACCATGGCCTAGACGCTCGGTGATAGTCCAGACGGGTCAGATTTTTGATATGTCGATGTTCATTTGGAAACCAAGTTTCTGATGGGGGATGTGGAAATATCACAATCCTAAAAGAACTGCAGTCTCATGAATCGAAACTGCAGTTCTATATGATGCAGAAAGGAAGAACAGACTGCTGATCCGTTGTCTCCTGCTGTATGTATGTTCCAGAAGTACATTACGAAGGAGCAAGTGGTATGATACTTCTGTCAGCCACCCAATTCTACATACTGGGCAAGAATATGGGAAAGGCATTCCTTGTACAATTGTTCATTCGCCTTGTATGTTGATGTGATATTCTCGTTATTATCTCGGATCTGGTTTCTGCAAAGACAGTCATAGGTATCCTTTTATTAGAAACAGCCAACATTACGTTTTTCTAGTCATAAGCACAACCAAGCCGACATTACTTACAGACTTCTTACTATTCTTATAGTATCATTCAGCCGGATACTGTAAAAACAGATTCTCCTTCCGGCAGTACAGCAGTTTTTCCACCATACTGAAACGCAGCAGTACATCCTGCAGGAATTGTGATAGTAAACAGCACTTCCTGTGCCTGACGTTCCCAGCGTACATGGATTTTTCCGGACGGTATCGTCTGGTATCCTTCCGCAAAAGTCATATCTGCAGGGATTTTCGGAGAGATACAAAGTTTGGTGTAGCCGGCGGAATCCTGCTTCTGATGAATTCCCAGAATTCCGGTAAAAAGCTGTCTGGCACAGGCACCGAACATAGGATGATTATGCGAACCGCCTTTCCAGCTTTCCCAGATGGTGGTGGCGCCTCTGTCCATCATATATCCGAAAGAACCGCAGTCATGGGAGGTAAGCAGAGTATAAAGCAGGTCAGCGTCTCCCTGGTCCATCAGCACTTCGCAGAGAATATCTGTTCCAAGGAAGCCAGTGTCGAAATGTCCCAGTTTCCGGTATTTTTCCGACAATATCTGCCGGGTTCTGTCGTCTCCAAGTCCAGCCCAGACTGCATAAGCATTTGCCCCCTGGATGCCGTCGTCAAAGCTGCCTGTCAGCGGATCAAACCAGGTCTGACAAACAGCCTCCTCGGCAATAATACGGTGTTGGCGGAATCCGGGAATGTCTTCTTCCCGTTTCAGAACCGCAGCAAGTTCTTCCATACAGCGGAGAGACCTGATAAGGTAGCAGGTGTTGACATAGGATACCGGTATGGCTGTTTTCTCCAGTGTGCACCAGTCTCCCAGACACCATCCGCCTTCTTCTTCGCGGGTTACAAGTCCGTTTTCCGATCGGGAAAGCAGGTAATCGATCCACTTCTGCATCCTGTCGTAATACTCTGCCGCCGGCGATGCATCCCCGTAAGCCTTATAGTAATGATACGGCACCAGAATAGCAGCACAGCCCCATCCGCCCGGTCCTCCACCGCCGCCGGCAAAAGGAGCCGTATGGTTGACATGCCCGCTTTTCTGATCCTGGGAGTCAAAAATGTCCCGTATCCACTTCCGATAGAAATCTTTGGCATCCAGCATAGTCATGGCAGCAGGCGCGGTGATTTGTCCGTCTCCGGTATATCCCAGCCGCTCTCTGTGGGGACAGTCGGAAGGGACACCGCCGTGCATATTGTCCAGCTGTGTGCGGATGTACGCATCAAACAACCAGTTCAGTTCCGGTGAACTGCTGGTAAAACCGGAGGTAACAGGCACATCGCTGTGAACCACAGAAACGAACGCAGCTTCTCCCTCACCCAAGATTTCAAAATACCGGAAGGCGTGCCATACAAAACCGGGCGTAAAGAAATGCTCCCGGCCGTCACCGATGAAGATGTCTTCCATAATCTGTGGCTTTCCGGAAAGACCTTTATATCCACTGCCGGTTGTTTCGAAGGAAAGTTTTCCCTCATGCAGATTTTCCGCAAACCGGATATGTACTTCTGTACCGGCTGCGGCAGAGGTATGCAGCGTGACAAAACCACTGATATTTTCTCCTGCATCATACAGCTTTCTTCCCGGTTCTTCCGACAGCAGCAACGGCTGGATCTGACGAATCACCCGATCGGGCGGCGCGTCTTCAGGAGTCAGCTGTGTATCTGGTAATTCTGTGACAGTGACCTTACCCCAGTGCCGATTTTCTTCCGGTTCCAGCCGGGCATCATATGTTTCTCCATAGAAAAGCTGACTGGCAATGAGAGCACCGGTATAACAGTGTTCCGTTCCGTCCGAGAGCAGCATATGTTCCCCTTCGGTATCCGTAAGTACAGCAGCATATATGGCACCCAGCGCATTACCAAAAGCCATATGCCCTTCTGCAATGCGTTCTGTCTGTCGGTACCAGCCGTCCCCAAGAGCAATTTCCAGACGGTTTTCTCCGTTTTTCAGATAGGGTGTTATGTCATACACAGCGTAGTAACAACGGTATGTAAAGGTATCCTGTAATGGATAAATCCAGCTGGCAGAATCCCGGGGACAAAAAATACTGTTGGACGGACGGAAGTATTCCTGATTTACCCGTATTCCGTTGACATACAGATGATAGAAACCCAGTGCACTGAGCGCAATTTTTCCACTGACAGGTTCATCCAGCTGCAGTGTACGCCGGATCACAGGGGCTGCGAAATCGGCAGGACAAAGAATCCATGACGCAGAGTAGATTGCAGTATCAAGACAAGTCTGCATAGATTGGTACCCTTTCCGCATTTTACGTAAGATAGCTTTTATTCATTATAATAGAATTCGATCAGAGATGTAAGACCTGTTTCATATGCTTTTTTATTCCGTTCATAAACGGAAGTAATCTCTTCATTGTTTTCACTCAGATTATCCAGAATCAGTCCCAATCCTCCCAGATTCTGCGCATACACATATCCGAATTCAAACCACACGCTGTCCCGGATTATTTCCAGCATTTCTCCGCTTTCATTATCTCTGAAATTTTTACGGGTCAGAGACACTTCAAAATACTCCGGCACAACGGTCAGGCTGCTTTCAAAATTCAGAGATTCCAGCATATAAGCACAAAGTTCCTGATCCCGCACCGTTACCGGGAGACAGAATACAGACAGGTCATCTACCACAGGTGTGTAGTACCGCTGCTGGCTTTCATTGTACTTCGGGAACGGAATGATCCCGAAATCACTTTCATTATCCCGGAAAATTTCTGCATACCGTAAAGGTGCCTGCAGGAACATTGCCTGGTCTGCCCGGAACATGGCAGAGATCTCATCCGGTACAAACTGCCGCCCCAGCGATTCCGTGAACATAAAGCGATACAGAGTGTCATAAATTTCTACAAAACGTTCATTGTATACACTGATACTGAGCCGGCCGTTTTCGTCAATGGAGGTATAGGGGTTTTCAAAATACACCATATGATCCCGTTTGTTGTAATACAGGATTCCCCAGTTGTCTTTCTGGTCCATCTTGCCGCTGTTGTCGGTATCCGCTGCGTGATAGCCGCAGTATTCCCGCAGCATATCAAATGTCCATGTGCCGTTTTTTACCATTTCATAAGGGTATTCCAGACCGTAGTC
>SVSN01000012.1 GCA_015064285.1 Oscillospiraceae bacterium
TGGAGGATGGGCGAGCCCGACATTCCCTGTACGATCCCGCCTGTTTTTTCTATAAGGTTTTCATCTGTTATCATGATTTCGAATTTTCCATCGTTATTATTTTCCAATGATGTGATGCATATTGAAAACTTCTCTGCTTTGTCTCCATCCAGGGTACACCAGATATAGGCGTCTCCTGTCTCAACCATGTTTTTTTCTGCGATCGGGACCCGTTTTTCCGGGATTTTATCCATTGGGATTTCTTTCAAAATACCATATACCCCAGATTCTCTGTTATGCAGCAGGAGACCGGTTTCCTTTTCCGCAAAAAAACCTTTCAGTTCTCCCGGACGCCCGGATACACCTTTGGAAACACCTGTTATTGTTACATCCACTACCGTCCCACGACGCATCGGAAGCAGTTCTCCGGTGTTCTGATCACAGATCCCATGCCCAAGACCGGCAAAAGATCCGGTATCCGGTTCAATAAATGTGACGGTACCAATACCTGCTGTCGTGTCCCGGATCCACATTCCTGTTTTGTATTTTCCTTCTTCCGCACAATATGCCGGTTTTAGCTTAGTGCTGCATTCTTTCCCCTGCCGCTGATATGTGATTTCCACCGAATCACCACAGTTCTCTATTTTTCCGGCAAAGTCCGCACTGGTATATACTTTTTCACCATTGACACGGAAAATAATATCATTTACCCGCAGGCCTGCATCAAAAGCCGGCATACATACGCCTTCTTCTGTAACTACTTCTGTGAAGCCTACCACAACAAGGCCATCGCAGGCAAACTTGATCCCAAACGGCATGCCTCCGGGATATACTTCACTGGGTATTGCTGCCGCAACAGGACAGATACAGATACTGATCAGAACAAGGAGACATACTGCCCATTTATTCCATTTTGTTCTCCACATTTCCATTCCTCTTTTCAATCGCATAAAGCCGATTTATTTGCTACGGCTTTATCATGCTCATTCCGCGTGGAAATATGTTATGAAATTATGATTGTCAGAGGGAATCCCTGACAAAAAACTGCCGGACCATATTTAGTCTGACAGTTTTTTGATCATATATAAATGGAAGAAAACGTTTTTGCGATAGAGCTATCAGACAGCAGCGACCGGCGGTGTTAGATTCTCTGCATTTTTGTAATAGAATCTTGCAAGCACATCTTCCGGAAGATCCAGTGTATCGATAAACTGCGAAAGGTTATCATCGAAATAATCTCTGGCGTAAACAAATCTTTCCGGATATGTAAGGATAAGCTTTTTTGTATAGTCTGGGTCTCTCTTCAGAGCATTCAGGCAGGAGCCAGCGGAACAGTCACAGTACAGATTGGGGTATCTTTCCAGCAATTTTTCAATACGTCCGCCGGGAATGACAGGGCCTTTCGGATATGCCTGTGTCAGACCGAGGGTATCGTCTGATATATGACACCAGAAACCGGGAGCATGTCCCAGAAAATTCGTTTCGGGACATAATTTCAGCACCCGCTCCAGTGTATCAATATCACCGCCATACCACCAGGAGCGCCTTGGGAATTCTCTTCCTGTCTGCTGGGCACCATCATTGTCAAAGTGAAGTGTTACAGGCAAACCGTTTTCCCCGCAAAAGCGGAACAAAGCAATGGCATCGGGATTATCATACATCATGCGCAGTTTTACTTCTCCGCATACCTGTACCTGGTATGTATGAATCGCAGCACGCATTTTTTGAATTGCATCCGGTTTCCGGGGATCCGGTGCGTATCCGAGTATAAACCGATCCGGTGCTTTCTGCTTGTATTCCCAGCACTGCATGAAAGGCACGGGAGAAGTTCCGTCCTTTCCAAGAGAAAACGCAAATATGGTATTGGGGTCCCATTCATCGGCCGGGCATTCCCATGACAACAGCCAGGTTTTGGCAATTCCTTTTTCGTCCATGTCGGCTTTGTGTCTCTCAAAATTCCGACCATGGTAATCTGCATGATTATGTGCATCTATTTTATACATAAGTTTTCTCCCAACGTAAGATTCTGTTTGTATTATAACACAACCGATTGTTTTTGGCAACCGTTATGCAAAAAGAAAAAGCCGTCTGGATTTCTCCTGACAGCTTTTCTGACTGTTGAAACAGACAGATGCAATACTGCTTCTATCTTATTCGGCGTAAACGCTTACCTGTCTTCTGCCGCCTGCAATGTTTTCGAACTTAACCTTGCCGTCGATCAGAGCGAACAGAGTATCGTCGGAGCCACGGCCCACATTTTTACCGGGATGGATGTGAGTGCCTCTCTGTCTGATGATGATGTTGCCGGCAGTTACCTTGGAGCCGTCAGCGGACTTAACGCCCAGACGCTTGGATTCACTGTCACGGCCGTTCTTGGTAGAACCTACACCTTTTTTATGTGCAAAGAACTGTAAACCGAGTCTGATCATTGTTATTTCCTCCATATCAATTTTCTGTTTCCGATCCTTAAACATCCAATAGTTCCACATCCAGAAACTCAAAATATTCTTCCGTCAGATCTACAAGCTGATAATAATACCCTTCAAACAGTCCGGACACAGCAAAACGAATTTTTTCATCCTCTGTTGTCAATACCTTTTTACAGGTTACCCGGATGTCTGCATTGACATCGTCAATAGTATATTCTGTAGCTGTTTTATAAGCAACTTCAACGGTATTCAGGATCAGCATCGTCATTGCAGAGAGCGCAGCGCAGAGGATATCATCCCCTTCTTCTCCGAATCCTGCGTGACCTGTTTCCTGAAATCCCCAGAAAACGCCGTTCTGCCGAAAAAACGTTATCTTAGTCATAGAGCATGTCCTTTTATCGGATAGACCGGATTCTGTCTTTTGACAGATTATCCATTAAAACGCGATCTTGTTGATCTGAACCTTGGTGTAAGGCTGTCTGTGACCGATCTTCTTCTTTTCGTTTTTCTTGGACTTGTAGGTCATAACGTAGATCTTCTTTGCCTTGCCGTTCTTCACTACGTTGGCAGATACGGTTGCACCTTCCACTACGGGAGAACCAGCCTTGAAGCCTGCATCGGAGGATACAGCCAGAACCTTATCAAAGGTAATTTCTGCGCCTTCTTCTGCTTCCAGTTTTTCAACGAAGATGGTGTCACCTTCGCACACTTTGTACTGCTTACCGCCTGTTTCAATAATCGCAAACATTCGTAACAGCACCTCTCTTTCTTGTGTTACTCGCTTAGTCGGCATACAATTAAATGTATTTAAGGAACCTGACATCATGCGGCAGGATATATTGTATCATGTTTTGGGGAGAAAGTCAATAGAATCCCCGTGTTTAAATGTCCGAAAATTCCTTCTTTTTCCGCTTATTTTCCGACACTTTCCACAGCGGCGGTCAGTGTATTTTCCAGCAGCATGGTGATGGTCATGGGACCTACACCGCCGGGGACAGGTGTGATGGCAGATACTTTCGGCTCCACAGAAGAAAAGTCCACATCCCCTGTCAGTTTACCGTCTTCCCTGCGGTTCATGCCAACATCAATCACAACCGCGCCTTCCTTCACCATATCTCCTGTGACAAAATCCGCCTTACCGATGGCAACAACCAGAATATCCGCCCGTCTTGTGACTTCAGCAAGATCCCTGGTACGGGAATGGCAGATGGTCACAGTACCGTTAGCGTGGAGCAGAAGCATAGCCATGGGCTTACCAACGATATTGCTGCGGCCGATGACAACGCATTCTTTTCCGGAAACGTCAATACCTTCGTATTCCAGCATTTTCATGACACCCGCCGGCGTACAGGGCAAAAAGCTGTATTCTCCCAGCATGATTTTCCCGGTATTGATCAGATGAAAAGCATCCACATCTTTTTCCGGCGGAATGGCAGCGATCACAGCTTTTTCGTCCAGATGCTTCGGCAAGGGGAGCTGTACCAGGATACCGTGGATCTTTTCATCCCGTTTCAGTTCCTCGATTTTCAGGAGCAGTTCGTCAATTGTGGTATCCGCAGGCATTTCGTATACCTGAGAATAAAAACCAACTTCTTCACATGCCTTTTTCTTATTACGCACGTATACCTGAGAAGCGGGATCTTCCCCCACGATGATCACGGCAAGCCCGGGAGCAAAACCGTATTTCTTTGTAAATGCAGAAGTGCGGACAGCGATATCGGCACGGGTTTCCGCCGCAATTTTCTTTCCATCAATAATTTTTGCCATGATTACTCCTATTCAGCAGGTGTTATGGAATCGTCTTCTTTATTTTCAACGTCGTTTTCTTCCGTATTTTTTTCGGCAGGTTCTGCGGCAGCAGTATCGGTGTTCAGCTTATCGTAGACAGAAGTGTATGCCACTGCCTGCGCTGCTTTCCTGCGGGAAGAAAACACATACAGCAGGATTATGGCGATACCGATTATACAGGAAACGGCACCTACCAACTGAGAAATCCTTACAGATCCCAGATACAGACTGTCGGTACGAAGACCTTCGATCAGCATACGTCCGAATCCGTACCACACCAGATACATAGCAAACATCTGTCCATCGAATTTCTTCTTTTTATATACATTATGCAGGATCACGAACCCCAGCAGATTCCACAGGGATTCATACAGAAATGTGGGGTGTACGAACATTTCTTTGTCCCACACGCCGCTTTCAATACCGGAACCGTTCCAACTGTAATGCAGTCCCATCCGCCAGGGGAGATTTGTTTCACCACCATGGGCTTCCATATTGATAAAGTTTCCCCATCTGCCAATGATCTGTCCGATCATAACAGTAGGTGCAAGAATGTCGAACAGCTTGACAAAAGGCACTTTGCGGATTTTTGCGAAAATATAGGCTGTCAGAAGTCCTGCAAGAATACCCCCGTAAATCGCCAGACCGCCGTTCCATACGCTTATGATATTTTTCAGTGTTCCGCCCAGGTTGTACAGGAAATCTCCGGATGTTACCACATACGAATCCCATTCAAAAATCACATAATACAGTCTTGCGCCGGTAACACCGAACACAATAATGAAAAATGCCAGGTCGATGATCAGATCACTTTCCAGTTTTTCCCGTTTTACCCCCACATAATTGGCGTACATTACCGCAAGAATCATACCCAGTGTAATCAGGATACCGTACCATGCCACGTCTCTTCCGAAAAGACTGAAGGCCACTTTATCTATATGGAACGGTTCGATCCCCAGCCCGGGGAAAGAAATATAGTTCATAGTTTACTCCTGTGAAATTGGCAAAAGAGGAATACGAATGTACTCCTCTTTCTGATAAATCAGTCGCAGTTTTCCCAGTTGTGGTAGATTTCCTGCACGTCATCGGATTCTTCCAGATGTTCGATCAGCAGGTTCATGTTCTTGATGTCGTCTTCGCTTTCCAGGGTTACATAGGTATTGGGGATCTTATCTTCTTCAGCAGATTCGATCTTATAACCCAGGGCTTCCAGAGCTTCCTTGATGGCGTATACATCGGAGGGTTCGGTGGTAATTTCGAAGGATTCTTCATCGGAGGAGAAGTCTTCTGCACCGGCTTCCAGAGCATCTTCCATCAGCTTGTCTTCATCCACGCCTTCGTTATCTTCCCGGAGCAGAATGATGACACCCTTGTCTTCAAACATATAGCTTACACAGCCGTTGGAACCCAGGTTTCCGCCGTACTTGTCGAAGAAGTGACGCACATCGGAGGCGGTACGGTTACGGCTGTCGGTAGCAGCTTCTACGATAACAGCAACACCGGAAGGACCGTAGCCTTCATAGGTGATTTCTTCGTACTGTACAGCGTCAGCACCGGTGGCCTTCTTGATGGCACGTTCGATGTTGTCGTTGGGCACATTATTGGCCTTTGCTTTGGCGATCAGATCACGGAGCTTACCGTTGGTGTTGGGGTCACCGCCGCCGTCACGAACACAGATAGCGATTTCCTTACCGATCTTGGTAAAAATCTTCGCTTTCTGGGCATCGGTCTTTTCTTTCTTGTTCTTGATATTGTTCCACTTACTATGGCCGGACATATAACTTAACCTCGTATATTATAAAAATTATGATCAGATCTTTTCAGGAGTTCTCATACAGATGAGATGCAGTGCAGATGCAAGAACTGTATTCACAGCCTTGGTGATACGAAGACGGAGTGCCTTGGTTCCTTCGTCTTCCACAGAAAGGATAGGACATGCTCTGTAGAAACGGTTGAAAGCGGTACACACGTCGATCACATACCGGGCGATCACGCAGGGCTCGTATTCTTCGATGGCCTGCAGAACACGTTCCGGGAACTTGGCCAGAACTTTCAGCACATCAGCTTCTTCCTGTGCTGTGAGTTCCGCTTCTTCTGCCTTGATTTCACCGGCTTTTTCCAGAATACTGCAGGTTCTTGCATACGTATACTGTGCGTACGGACCTGTGCTGCCTTCAAAGCTCAGGGCAGATTCCATGGTGAAGTTAATATCCTTGATACGGCTGTTATACAGATAATTGAACACAATCGCACCTACGCCAACAGCTTCTGCGGTTGCTTCCTTATCCGGCAGATCAGGATTCTTTTCTTCCATGATTTCGGTAACTTTCTCGATGGACTGACGGAAGAGATCCTTCAGCAGCACCACGTTGCCGGTTCTGGTGGCCAGTTTGGCACCACCGATGCTGACAGTACCGTACGGTACATGTACAAGCTGGTCAACCCAGTCGTATCCCATCAGTTCCATTACCTTGAACCACTGGGCAAAGTGGAGATTCTGACCGGAAGAAGTTACATAAATACACTTATCAAAATTATAGGTATTCTTTCTGTAAACAGCCGCAGCAATATCACGGGCAGGATACAGAGATGTACCGTCACTCTTCAGGATCAGACAAGGAGGCATATTATAGGGTTCCAGGTCCACAATGGAGGCGCCTGCATCCAGCTTGAGCAAACCCTTGTCGCGCATGATCTGGATCTGGGCAGGCATTTTATCGGAATAGAAGCTTTCGCCCAGGTAATAATCAAAGGTGATGCCTAACTGCTTGTAGGTCATCTCATATTCTTTCAGACTGACATCCAGGAACCATTTCCAGAGAGCGATATTTTCCGGATCACGTTCTTCCATTTTCTTGAATTCGGCGCGCGCCTCATCATTCAGAGAAGGATCCTTTTCCGCTTCTTCATGGAATTTTACATACAGTTCCACCAGGCCGTCGCAGCCTTTGGATTCCACATATTCCTTATCGCCCCATCTCTTGAAAGCAACGATCTGCTTCCCGTTCTGTGTTCCCCAGTCGCCCAGGTGGTTCACGCTGATGCACTTGTACCCGGCGAATTCATGGAGCAGCTTCAGGCAATGACCGATGACAGTAGTGCCCAGATGCCCGATGTGGAAAGGCTTGGAGGTGTTCGGAGAAGAATAGTCCAGAACTACGGTTTTACCGGTTCCCATTTCGGAAGAACCGTATTTTTCCCCCTTCTCTTCCACAGAGGTCAGAACCGCATTTTTGAGATACTGGTTGGAAATCTTGAAATTGATATACCCACCGGCAGGAGCAATGTCGGAAAAGGTATCGGAAGAGAGGCTTTCCGCTACTGCTGCCGCAATTTTCGGAGGTGCGTTTCTCAGAATCTTTGCATATTTGAAGCAGGGGAACGCCAGATCTCCCATATTTTCATCCGGAGGATACTCCAGCATACCGGCCAGTTCATCCAGTTCGGAATCCAGGTCATAGATTTTCTTCAGACCATCGGCTATGAGACCGGCGGCTATTTTTTTACAGTTTTGCATATTCTATCTTCTTTCCGGCGTCCGCATCAGACGGACAGTAATGATTAGTCTTCAAAAGGAAGGACTTCGTTATGCTTCTTGGCCTGTTCGTTCAGGATCCCGTGGATCTTGCGGACAGGATTGAGCAGAGTACTGATGGACTTATCCTGGTTCAGGGTATCGACGATCAGGGCAACATATTTGCACATATTCACATCCACATACCATTCTCTTTTCATCAGTTCGGGGTCATGATATGTCAGGTTCGTGGTGAAGCACTTGGTGAAAATACCTTCTTCGTATGCTTTGTCAAATACGCCCAGACCGGCAGTAAAAAGACCAAACGTTACAAAGAAGAATACACGCTTTGCCCCTTTCGCTTTCAGCTGCTTGGAAACATCAATGATGGAATCCCCGGAAGCGATCATATCGTCAATTACGATAACATCTTTATCTTTTACATCCTTCCCCAGATATTCATGGGCTTCGATGGGGTTTTTTCCGTCTACCACGATCGTATAATTTCTTCTCTTGTAGAACATCCCGAGTTCCAGACCCATGACGGAAGCATAGTACATGGTACGGGACATGGCACCTTCGTCAGGTGCGATGATCATGGTTTCGTCGTGGTTCAGAGAGATATCCGGAACGCTGCGAACCATTGCCTTGATCATCTGATAGGTAGGACGCACATTATCAAAACCGGTCAGAGGGATGGCATTGGAAACACGGGGATCATGAGCGTCAAAGGTGATAATATTGGAAACCCCCATCTGGGTCAGTTCCTGCAAAGCGATAGCACAGTCCAGAGATTCTCTGGTGGAACGTTTATGCTGTCTGCCTTCGTACAGCATAGGCATGATCACAGTGATTCTGCGTGCCTTCCCTGCGATGGCAGAAATGGTTCTTTTCAGATCTGCAAAATGATCATCGGGGCTCATGGGTACTTCCCGGCCGTACATCTTATATGTAACGCCGTAGTTGAAACAGTCAGAAATGATGTATACGTCATGTCCGCGCATGGAATCATGCAGAAGACCCTTGGCTTCACCTGTGCCGAAACGAGGGCAGTCCGCCTTGTTGATAAAGGTAATTTCATCGTCATGGCTTCTCCACTCACGGAGATAAAAATCCACCTGATCCACGAATTTTTCGCAGCCGCGCATACCGATTACACTCAGTTCTCCGAAAAAGCTGTCACTCATTTTTTTACCCCTCTTTTGTCATATTTCAGCACGGTTGTGCCATTTTTGCAGTGAGAAAGACCGCTTGAGAGTCCCGGACAGTCCATTCCACACCTTTCTTAGCATACATTTATATTATACCATAGGTTCCGTCGTTTTTGTAGTTTTTACATCATTTTTTGCACTGGCACTTCTTCCAGAATTTTTATATAAAAAACGACAGAATTACGTTGTTTTCAACAACTTATTTTCTTGTTTTACGGAATCTGTACACAAAAATCGAAACATTTTCCTTTTTACATCGGGGCTCAAAGTCCAAGCAGGAGTTTTGCCAGGCCGAAATACACCAGCAGAGACATAACATCCACAATAGTCGTGATGAACGGATTGGCCATAACCGCCGGATCACATCCGAGCCGCTTTGCCAGAATCGGCATCAGCCCACCTACAAGCTTGGCAAGAATAACGACAGAAAAAACCGTTACGGAAACCACTGTTGCCACCAGCATGGTCACATTATCAAAGGCAAGCATTTTACAGAAATTCACAAGCGCCAGTGTTCCTCCGGCAAGAAGCGCCACACGGAGTTCTTTCCATAAAATGCGGAAAACATCCCCCATGCGCAGTTCCCCCAGAGACAACCCACGGATTACCGTTACGGAAACCTGACCGCCCGCATTCCCCCCGGTACCCATCAGCATGGGAATAAATGCCGTCAGCGCAGCGCATTGTACCAGAGCATCTTCGAAATGCTGCAGTATCTTACTGGTGAAAGTGGACGACAGCATCAGGATCAACAGCCATGGAATTCTGTTCTTCCAGGTTTCCCATACTGTATTTCTCAGATATGGTTTATCTGTCGGTGTGATAGCTGCCATCATTTCCATATCTTCGGAACTGCTTTCTTCCAGAACGTCCATAGCATCGTCATAGGTAATAATACCGACAAGGCGGTTTTCGTTGTCTACCACCGGCAGCGCCATGAAGCCGTACTTTTTCAGCGTGCTTGCCACCACTTCCTCATCGTCCAGTACACCGGCGGAGATGGGATCTGTCAGCATCAGGTTTTCCACTGTATCGTTGTCATCTTCCGCCAGAAGCAGATCCTTCACAGACAGCACACCGATCAGATGCCGGCTGGAGTCGGTAACGTAACAGTCGTATATGGTTTCCTTTTTTACACCGGAGCGCTTGATGTTCTTGAATACATCCTCGCAGGTCATGTGGGTTTTCAGTTCCACAAATTCCGTTGTCATCAGAGAACCGGCGCTGTATTTGGGATACTTCAGTATCTTGTTGATCTGCGCTCTTTTTTCAGGGTCAGCACTGTCCAGAATCCGTTTCACCACATTTGCCGGCATTTCTTCAATGATATCGACAGTATCGTCGACGAAGAGCTGATCAAACACTTCCTCCAGCTCTGCGTCACTGAAAGTCCGCAGCAGTGTTTCCTGCAGTTCTGTATCCAGTTCCACAAATACTTCCGCAGCGTATTCCTTGGGCAGAAGGCGGAAAAGGATCCCCAGTGTTTCCTGCGGCATTTCCGCAAACAGAAGCGCAATATCGGCCGCCTCATATTCCGAGAGACTACTTCGTAGTTTATAAAACTCCCGATTCTGCAGCATGATACTGATTTCATCAATCATTTCGGTGAACATACAAGACGGCTCCTTTCATCTGATTTTTGAACGCAGTCTTATTTTACGGCGTCTTCCGCAATGGTTTTCATCTCTGCCAGGGCAGCAGCCATATCAGGCGCCCGGAAAGAGGAAGTACCGACCACAAACACATTGGCACCCGCTTCCGCACACTGGGCAATATTGGCCGCACTCACACCGCCGTCCACCTGAATATTCAGTTCAGGTTTGATTATTTCAGCCATCTCCCGGATCGCTTTGACTTTAGGCATCATATCCCCCATAAACTTCTGTCCGCCAAACCCGGGTTCCACTGTCATAACAAGAATCATATCACAGTAGGGGATAAAATCATACACTTCTTCCGCAGCCACACCGGGCTTCAGCGCAACGGCAGAATCCATGCCCAGTTCTTTGATAGCCTTCAGGGTTTCGATGGTTTTTTCCTTGCTCAGAACATCGGAATGGATGTTTACAGAAGATGCGCCGGCTTTCTGCAGTACCTCCAGATATTTTTCCGGACATACAGTCATCATATGCACATCAAAATACAGATTGGAAACGGTATGCAGCTTGGAAATGATATCAAAACCAAAACTCAGATTGGGAACATACACGCCGTCCATTACGTCCAGGTGCAGCCAGTCGGAACCGGACTTTTCTGCGCGGATCACTTCGTCTTCCAGATGGAGAAAATCACAGGCCAGCAGAGACGGCGCTGTCAGCATTTTCAGTTTCATTTTTTTATCCTTCTTTTCAATAATTTTTTTCTGATGTTTTTATGGAAAATCCTGCGGTTGGATTCCCTGTCAGGATTTTTTCTGCAAACCTGAGTTCTGTTCGTTTTCCGGGGAATGGACTGCCGTACACCGCTGCTGCACTGATGCATATACTGACACTGTGCAGCGGATTCGATTCTGCTGCCGCTGAAACAGATCCCCGGAACGGATGATACCCGGATGTGCCAAAGTCAGGATGTTCGAAAAAACAGGGTTCTGTCCGTTTCGTTTTATGTCAGGAATACCTGACGGAATACCGGATTCTTCTCCGTAGGAATCCGGTGTTTCCTATTCTGTCAGAAGACAAACAGCATGGGCTCTGATTCCTTCTTCCCGGCCTGTGAAACCCATTTTTTCCTCAGTTGTGGCCTTAATATTCATACGATCTTCCCGGATACCCAGATCTTCTGCCAGAACGGTTTTCATAGAGCCGATATGGGGGGACAATTTCGGTTTCTGAGCGATAATGGTCACGTCCAGATAGTCTATTGAAAACCCTTTTCCCGTTATACGGGCAACAGTATCCCGCAGGAGAATACGGCTGTCGATCCCTGTATAGGTATTATCGGTATCCGGATACAGGCGTCCTATATCCCCCTCTCCGGCAGCTCCGAGAAGAGCGTCTATCACTGCGTGAATGACCACATCTCCATCCGAGTGGGCCAGCAGACCAAGGGGATATTCTATGGTAACACCGCCCATCCGCAGCGGTTTGTTCTCGCAGAAACGATGTGCGTCATATCCGTGTCCGATCCGCATAGGCAACCTCTTCCTTTTCCCGTTCCCGGCGCATATCCAGAATCAGCTTGGCTCTATAGACATCTTCCGGATAGGTGATCTTCAGATTTTCCCACCCGCATTCCACAAGCTTTACCTTGAATCCCAGTCGTTCCACCAATGCGCAGTCGTCAGTCGCGTTTACACCGTCCCGTTCCGCCATATAGGAAGCGGCACGATACATATCCGCCAGAAATGTCTGCGGTGTCTTTACCATCCAGATATATTCCCGATCCAATGTTTCTGTGATGATTCCGTTCTTATCGGCACGCTTGACTGTGTCTATTGTTTTTTCCGCTGCAGCGGCAGCACCGTGCAGAGAAGCCTGTTCCGCCACCAGGGTAATCAATTCGGGAGTCACAAGGCAGCGGGCCGCATCATGGATGGAAACCAGCTCCGATGCCGGATTGATCGCGTCAAAGCCCAGTTTGGCAGACTGCTGACGGGTTTCGCCGCCTGCTACAACATTGGTCAGTTTTGTGATCCCGGAAAGGAGATTCCGGCAGGTTTCCAGATCCTCTTTACGGGTTACGACAATAATCTCATCTACAGCCGGACATGCTTCAAAAGCCATAACACTTCGTGCCAGCACCGGAATCCCTTCCACTATTGTCATATGTTTTCCTTCTGTATTGCCAAACCGCACTCCGCTGCCGGCGGCAAGGATCACAGCAGAATGAAATTTCCGCGGTGTCTGTCTGCCGAACAGTTTCTGCAGAGAAGCTATCACTTTATTGGCCATCGTCAACCCTCCGTGGTTATGGCTGGATACCATAATTTCCCTTATACCATATAGTATACCACATATTGTGCCGTTTTTAAATAGTCCCGGAGAAATTTTATTATCCTGTGCGTGGAATTTTTCGTTTTGTCTTGCTATTTCCGGGATATCTGGTATAATAATGAGAGAAAATACTTTCAGGAGGACTTTGATTCAATACGATATGTGTAACGTTTCTTTTCATAAGGTACTGGAACAGTTTCTTGCAATTTCCGCCATTCCAAGAGGATCCGGAAACGAGGCTGCCATAGCATCCTATATCGAAAATTTTGCCGCTGAAAGAGGGTATTTCTGCCGGCGTGATGCCTGGAATAATGTATTCTGCCGACGCCCTGCTTCTCCCGGATATGAACAGGCAATTCCTGTTGTCCTGCAGGGACATACGGACATGGTGTGTGAAGCCAACAGCGATACAGTGCATGATTTTTGCAAGGATCCGATCCGTGTGATCCGCGAGGGGGACATTCTGCGTGCAGACGGCACTACCCTTGGGGCAGACAATGGTGTTGCAGTGGCTATTATGCTTGCTCTGCTGGATGAACCGGAACTGAAAGCACCGATGCTGGAATGCATCTTCACCACATCGGAAGAAACCGGTCTGGACGGTATGCGGAATTTTGATGCTTCTGTGGTTACAGGCCGCCGCATGATCAATATGGACTCTGCCGGTGAAGGGGTAGCTACTGTAGCCTGTGCAGGCGGTGTCCGTACCGATCTGATCAAGCCGCTGGTACGGGAAGAAATTCCTGCCGGTTACACGGTTCTGCAGATACGGATCAGCGGACTGGCAGGGGGACATTCCGGTGAGGATATTCACAGAGGCAGAATGCCTGCCATCACAGCCATGAGCCGGATCCTCAGCCACATTGCCGGCTGCTGTGATGCTCGTCTGATCAGTATCTGCGGCGGCAGCAAGGACAATGCGATTCCCAGAGAATGCACTGCCCTTATCGCTGTATCCGGCAGATCCGCAGCCGAACAGGCAGTACAGTATATGGAAACGGTACTCCGCAGAAGGCTGGTTGCCGAAGACGAACACTTCCTTGTACAGGTACAGGAAACTGCCCCCTCTCCCTGTATGTCGGAACAGGATTCCCGTACACTCCTTTCTTTGCTGCAGGTTCTGCCCCTGGGCGTCCGGAAAATGAGCCGGGACATACCCGATCTGGTGGAAACTTCCGCCAATCTTGGGGTCGTTATTACCGATGAACACCAGATCAAACTGACATTCTCCTCCCGTTCTTCCGTTGAAACGGAGCTGGATCAGATGCAGTCCATTCTGGAAAGCTGCGCTGCTCTGGCCGGGGCTTCCTTTACCCACAGAAACCGTTATCCCGGCTGGGCTTTCTGCACCGACTCCCGCATGCAGGAATGCTACAAAGAAGTATGGAAAACGCTGTACGGCACGGAGGCACAGATCATCGGAATCCATGCAGGTCTGGAATGCGGACTGTTTATGGAAAAGATCCCGGATATGGACATCATCTCCATCGGTCCGGACATCTGCAATCTCCATTCCCCGGACGAAACCTGCACTGTCTCCTCGTTTGAAAGACTGTATCTTCTGGTTGTGAAAATGCTGCAGGAACTGCGCTGAGCACATCCGGATATCTCTGCTTAAAAATATACACCGCCGGTTTTCTTTCCGACGGTGTTTTTTCTTATCGGGTGACAATCAGGGTGGTCAGAGCTTTACGCTGAGCTTCGGCAGGTTCTTTCAGTCTGCCGTTTTTCAGGAGCGCGGTAATGCAGTGGAGCAGAAACCATCCGTCTGCGTGGAAGGTATACTGCAGTTCATACTCCTTGACGCGGCGCAGATGGGCGGGGACTGAATCCAGGACTGCTTTATGGTACGGGGCTTTGATGGCATCAAATTCTGCCTTGTATTGCTGCTTGATCTGTTCCCCGATCGCCAGAAGTTTACCCCAGATTTCCGCATTTTTCAATACGGTGACCATCCACCTTGTTTTGAATACGTTGCTGCTGTCACCAAAGGTTTCCATGTACCCCCGTTCCACAAGCCATGCATAATCTTCTCCGGCAAGCAGCCACTCCTTTTCGTGTTCATATAGAGAAAGAATCCGTCTGGCGTCTTCTGCATACTGGAATCCGTTCTGCACGCCGCGGTCAGACCATTCGCTGTCGATCTGCCAGAGAATGTACTTATCATTGCCGTTCCACATGGGGCCGCACCAGTTTTTCATGTACACATAATCATCCGGCAAAACCATGTTTCTGTCTGTTACCGAAGCATGAAAAATATTCTGGCCGCCGTCAGGACGTATGACAGCCACCTCCTCAAAAGAGATCTCTTCTTTCATCAGATTTTCGCCGGAACTGGCGGCAATGTACGGAATGAGTGTCCACAGCAGGAAATTCTTATCCCGTATGGGCTTCTCAGTTGTCGAGCCGGCAAGCATATGATTGCAGAAAATGGCTTCATCGTCCAGAATACCGCTTTCCATCAAGGCATCATACAACGCATTGGCAAAGAGTTCTGCCGCTTTTTTGTACATGGCATCCTGCATGATGAGCAGTTCTGCCGTGGGTTCACTGATGATGAAATTGACAATATACTTTCCTTTGTCTTCCTTCAGAAAACCGTATTCTTCCAGATACGCGGTTTCCGATTCGATATACACAGGAGATACGCCCAGATCATCGGCAATTTCGCTTATGGTTTTCGGTTCATTGCGCACACAATAACAGATATTCTGTGTAAGCGCCGAACGGAAGAATTCTCCGGGATTTTTGGTCCCTGCAGAACCATTTATCCCGTAAGAATCAAACCGGATGGGATTGAATTTCAGTTCGCTTGCTTTCCGCATGGTATCCATACCTCGTTTCAATTCTTTTTTGGCTTCAAACAAGTGCCATTTTACCGTACCGACAGGGATCCCCAGTTCTTTGGCTATGTCAGCCTGCTTCCGGTTCTCATAATAATAGTCGATCACAATCCGGCGCTGCAGAGAGGACAGATAGGCAATTTCTCTTTGCAGCCTGGCCAGAATATCATCCGGCTCTTCTCTGTCCGTACAGGCATCCGGATCGGCCAGTATATCGGTCATTGCATCGACAGGAATGCCGGTGATGCTCTTTGCCGTATCCCGGTAATAGTTGCTCAGTGCATTGTGGGCGATTGTCCATATGAATTTTACCGGATCTGTGATATCATTACGGACAAGGAGTACCCGGAACGCCTTCAGGACGATTTCCTGGGAGAGATCTTCCGCATCCTGCAGGGTACGGCAGCGTTTCAGAGCAAAACCGTAGATGGGCTTTACATATTCTGTTATAATCCTTTCGGCTTCCTGTCTTTTCACTTGTTTATACCTCTTTGAAAGCTTTCATCTCTATAGACACAGAAAAGAAAAAAGGTTGGCGATTTCAGAAAAATTTTCTCAGAAAAGAGCACCGCGTAATTGGGTGCTCTCTTCATTCAGTCTCTGTAGTTGGGCAGGAAAGCTCCCATGTTTACAAGGCGCTTCTGGATTTCATGCACGTCCGCTTCATGGACATTGTTTCCGCCGCCATCACAGGTAACAGCGGCACCGATTCCGGCTGCCTGACCGGTGATATAACATCCCGGCATTACCCGTATGGATGACTGCATATAACGGTCTGTGCAGACACAGCGTCCGGCGGTCAGCAGATTGTCAATGCCCTTGACCGTGAGGCTGCGATAGGGGATACCGTAGCTCTCTCCTCTTTTATACCGAAGAGATGTGTGATCCTTGATAAAGGTTTCGTATCCGGCTTTATCGTTGGTGGGCGAATGGATGTCTATGTTATAGGAATACCGGCCGATTTCATCTTCAAAAACGGCCTGGCGTCTGAAATCATCCAGCACCATCCGGTAATCACAGGTGATCCGGCGGCTTTCCCGTATCCCCAGATAGGAAGCGGAATACACAAGCTCGGCTTCTTCAAAACCATCCAGATATTCTTTATAATATTTCCGGTATTCCAGAAGCTGCTTACGGCCTTTCACAATCCCTTCCGTCAGAGAGGCGGCTTCTCTGGCATCTATGTCGTACACATGTCCGGCATTGGAGCCGCCGAGACCATTGGGACAGCTGTTCCCTTCCGGTGTTTTGCTTTCTTCCATCAGGCGCCACATACCTGGCAGGTGCCTGTCTTCGTTTGTAAAAATTCCGTCAGCAAAAGCATCGTCCAAACGTCGGCTGTCCGGCCCTTTGACGCGGCTCCAGTCGATACCGGTCCAGAGGCCGCAGAGGGTCGTTGCCATGGTTCTTCCGTTTTCGTCGCCGTATTCCCAGGCGGCACCGGCGTAATATGCCAGATCGCCGTCTCCGGTACAGTCGATATAGACCTTTGCTTTTACGGCAAATACAGACCCTTTTGCGGCACAGATCACATACTGTATGCTTCCCTGCTCCACGATGACATCGATCAGATTTGTGTGGAACATATACTGTACCCCGGCATCCGTAATCATATCGTCATACAGGATCTTCAGCGTTTCCACCGGTATGGACATGGGACAGTAGCGCCGGAATTTGGGCGGAGCTTCCGTTTTTATAGCATCGTATATTTCCCGGCCGATCCCGCCTGCCAGGAAGTTTTCGCCGTCGCCGAATGTCATGTATGCCGGTACCAGCATCGTCACTGCCGCACCGCCGAACGCTGAAAAAGACTCGGCAAGAAATACGCTTCTTCCCTGTCTGGCACAGCTTACGGCAGCCGCCACACCGGCCGGTCCGCCGCCAGCCACAAACACATCCACATCATATTTTACCGGTAATGACTTGTTATAGGAAATTTCCATACTGCCTCCTCCGTTCTGTGTACATTTTTTTTATTGCTCTTTGGTTATTTTACAGGCTGAAAGTATTTTCAGCAGCGTAAGACGATTCCGGACGTACGGTGCATACTGCAGAGATTTTTCTCGGAAACTGTCATCCTCCGGCAGTCCGGTTTCCGCTATGGCAGTCATGCATCCTGCCGATTCAGCCAAGGCGCGAAGCTTTCCTGCATCCGGCAAAGCGGCAAAGAGAGCTTTAACTTCTCTGTCCGCTGCGGCAATATCATCCACCCGGATCCCGGCAAGGCTGGAAGAAGCCGGGGTACCGTCAGGCATATTTTCCTGCAGGATTCCCGCAGTCATCTGACCGAATACAGGCGCCAGCCGTTCTGCAGAAAATATTTTATCGTACTGCAGATGCGAAACAGTCTCCCAGTCCAATCCTTTTTCGAGAGCCGCTTTGTATGTATCCATCACGGCCAGCGTTCCCACTGCTACCTGTTCTCCGTGGAGTGCTTCGGTTTCTCCGTTGATCACAGCCATTTCCCAGAGATGCGACATATGATGTTCCGCGGCGGATGCAGGACGGGAATTGCCGGTGAGCTGCATGGCCAGACCGGAAACCAGAAGTGCTTCCAGTACACGGCAGGTGTAGTCCTGCACAGAAATATTCTCCCGGTTCTGCAGGGCATCCAGTACTCCATCAAGTGCAGCCTCTGTCAGTGCAACGATAGTGGGACATTCATATTCACCGGTCAGCAGATGAGAAAGGTGCCAGTCAAAGAGAGAGGTATACTTTCCCAGCACATCGCCCACACCGGATGCTGTCAGTCTGGCAGGCGCTTCCGCACTGATACGGGGATCCGCAAATACGGCGGCAGGCGGGGTAGAGGCAAATGACAGTTTCTGACCATACCAGGTCATGGCAGCTATCCCGGACATAAAACCGTCCACGCTGGCAGCTGTCGGATATGACACAAAAGGCAGACCGGCTGCATTGGCACAGTATCGTGTGATATCATGGAGAGAGCCGGAACCGCAGGCAATCAGAACATCCGGTTTTCTTTCCTGCAGCCAGGCATTGCCCCGGGCCGTCTGTACTTCTGTAGCATGGGCTTTTCCGGGGAACACCATACAGTCTTCCGCAGTGTAAAACGGCATGGCTTTTGCAAATCTTTCGGTATTCTCATCGCAGAATATCACCGGATGGCTGTATTTTGTCAGGAACTCTGCCATCATGGAGACTGCGTTATGGTCAATGATACAGGCAGTGGTTTCCAGCGTATGTGTCCGTCCGCAGGGACAATTCTGTATTGCGGTATCCAGCAGCGTCTGGATTTTCGGATTCGTAAAACTGAACTGCATACTTCTCTCCTGAAAAAAGTTTTATGTTTTGGTATATGCCGCCCGGAAACTCATATACTGTACCAGTTATCTGATGTATCGGAACATGGAGGGCATATGTTTATTTATACGGTACGGGCCAACACGCTGAAATTCATCGGAATCATCAGCGCTGCCATTCTGGCACTTTGCATGCTGATCGTTTTTATACCGGCTTATGAACCGGCAACTACAGCAGCGATTGCGGAAAAAAATGCCAAATATTCTTATGACAAGATCAAAACGGAAGCGGATGTTGTTTCATTCCTGGAACAGTTCGGCTGGACAGTGGAAGAACCGCCTCTGGAACAGATCGAAATCCGGATTCCCGTACAGTTTGACAAAGTTATGAATGCATACAATGAGCTGCAGAAGAATCAGGGTCTGGATCTTGCCCGCTACAAGGACAAGGATGTGATCCGGTATACGTACAGAATCACAAATTATCCGGACTACAACGGAACTGTGTATGCCAATGTAATCGTTTATAAACGAAAGGTGATCGGCGGCGACATATGCTCCTCCGATGTAACCGGATTTATAAACGGTTTCCAGTATCCGGAAAAGAAATGACTGTATTCAGTATATCATGATTTCACACCGGATGCAAGTTATTTCAGAAAAAATGTCCAGGGTCTGTTCTCTGTCGGGGGCAGACCTTTTCCGATGCCCGTAAATGCTTTCTGCTGGCAGGCGATCTTTTATACTAATTCCGGCAGTGCCTGAATAGAATGTTACAAATGGATCGGAAGGATGGATAATGCATGGTACAGACCAAAACACATACGGGAACTGCCAGGAAGCCGGATCTGCTGTCGGAATACAAGGGACTCACCTCAGCAGAAGCCGAATTGTCCCGCCGGGAGAATGGCAGCAATCACTTTTCCCGTAAAAAACAACCCGGCTTCGCGTCGCAATTTCTGAAAAATCTGAATGATCCCATTATACGGATCCTGATCGGTGCGCTGTTTTTGAATATTCTGTTCCTGTTTCCCGATATCGACTGGTATGAATGCGGCGGAATTGCCTTTGCGGTTCTGATTTCTTCCCTGGTTTCTACCATATCCGAATACAACAGCGGCAAAGCTTTTGACGGACTGTACCGGAAACTCGGGGATATTTCCTGCACAGTCCTGCGCAACGGTTCTTTTATGCAGATGCCCATCGGCGATCTGGTATGTATGGATATTGTAAGGCTGCATCCGGGGGAAATCATTCCGGCGGACGGACTTCTGGTTTCCGGTGCCATACAGGCAGATGAAGCCTCGCTGACCGGTGAGAGTCTTCCGGCAGAAAAAACAGCCTGTCCTGCCCTGGCGGAAGCTGCAGCCCGTCAGCCGTTTCCACGGTATCGTCCGGAAGATCCTTATGCGGTTTTTCGCGGCAGTACTGTCTGCAGCGGCGACGGCGTCATGCTGGTAACCCATGTCGGAGATGATACCGTTTACGGACAGGTGGCCGCACAGCTGCAGGAAGATGATCTGCCCAGTCCCCTGAAAGAGAGACTTACCCGTCTGGCACGTACGATCAGCAGAATTGGCTATGTTTCCGCCGCATTTGTGGCATTGGCCCATCTGTTTCATGCTTTTTATCTGGAATCCGGCATGAACCTGCATGTTATGCTTACCCGTATGCAGGATTTTTCGTTCGTATGGTCCGAATGTCTTGCGGCGATGACGATGGCCATTTCCATTCTGGTTGTTGCGGTTCCGGAAGGGCTGCCCATGATGATCACCGTGGTTCTATCTTCCAATATGCAGAAAATGATGAAGAACGGTGTGCTTGTGCGGAAACTGGTAGGCATTGAGACATCCGGCAGTCTGAGCATGCTGTTCACCGATAAAACAGGCACACTTACCACAGGTGCGCTGTCTGTTTCCGAACTCTGTACCGGATACGGCCGGTATGATTCTGTTTCTGCCCTCAGCCGCCCGGAACTGGACATGTACCGGCAATGTGCTTCAGCCTGCAGCGGCAGCGGAAATGCTACGGAAAAAGCCATAGCCTCCTTTCTGGCTTTGCCTGAACCGTATAAAAACCCGGCATGGCAGACAATCCCATTTGATTCGGATAGGAAATACAGTGCTGCCTGTACCCAAGACTGCGGTTATATCCGTGGGGCAGCGGAGATACTTCTGCCGTACTGCAAATTCTGGTTGGATCAGAATGGGAAAAGCATACCCATGTCTTACCAGAAGCGCAGTGAGCTGCATGAGATTCTGCAGACTGCTGCCGCCAATAGCAGTCGTGTGATCTTACAGGGATGTTTTCCGGTTCCTGATTTTCCGCACCTGAAAAATAACACTCCCGAATGTGCGGATATCTGTTTTACAGGATTATGGATCCTTCAGGATGAAATACGCAGCGAAGCCGTAAAAGCTGTCGGAGAATGTCATGCAGCGGGGATTCAGGTGGTGATGATTACCGGAGACAACGAATGGACAGCGGCTGCCATTGCCCGGCGCACCGGTATCCTCTCCCCTTCCTGGAAAGTTTATTTGCCCTCTGCCCAACCGGTTTTCGGTGAGGAATACCTGCTGCGCGGACAAGATCTGCAGAATCTGTCAGACGGGCAGCTCTCCTCTCTGCTTCCTCATGTACGGGTGATATCACGGGTTACTCCCACCGATAAAAGCAGATTGGTTCGTGCTGCACAGGCTTCCGGACACATTGTGGGAATGACCGGCGACGGAATCAATGATACGCCTGCCCTGAAAGCCGCCGATGTAGGGTATGCCATGGGCAGCGGCACGGAAGCAGCCAAAGAAGCCGGAGATATTGTAATTACCGACGACAACTTCAGTTCCATCTGCAATGCGGTTTTGTTCGGGCGAACGATTTTTCAAAGCATACGGAAGTTTATTGTGTTTCAGCTGATCATGAATCTTTCTGCTGTATGCATATCTCTGCTTGGTCCTCTCGTGGGCATAGAACATCCTGTTACTGTCATCCAGATGCTTTGGGTCAATATCATTATGGACACACTTGGGTCACTTGCTTTTGCGGGAGAAGCTCCGCTGCGGGAATATATGCACCAGATGCCGGTCAGCCGCAAAGAGCCGATTCTTACCGGAAGCATGGTTCAGCAGATTCTTTTTTCTGCCGCTTACGGGACTGTTCTGTGTATGGGATTTCTTACTTCCACATATGCTTTTTACCGGATCGGTCGCGGTGACACTGCGTATTTCCTGACTGTATTTTTTGCTCTGTTTGTATTTTGCGGTGTACATTTCGCTTTTACGGTACGGACACCCCGGATCAATCTTTTCGCCAATCTGCAGAAGAACCGTGCTTTTCTTTTGATCATGCCGGCTGTAGCCTGTATTCAGCTTCTGATTATTTATTTCGGAGGCAATATTTTCCGGACAGTCCCGCTGCAGATGGACACACTGCTCTGGTGCTGGCTGCTTTCTCTGACGGTCATACCTTTTGATATGATCCGCAAAAAACTGTCAAAAAGAAAATAGTCTTCTGCCACATCTCTTTGCATATGAAAAAAGCTCCGGCATTTGGAAACGTCCATTTGCCGGAAGCTTTTTACATTACATGGTGATATTGATCTCGTTGATGATAGATTCTGTTCGGGTCTGTGATTTCGATCAGATGAACTGCAGGGTCTTCAGAATAAAGATGCCGGCAAAAATGGTAAAAATACAGAGCAGCGTGGTGAGCAGCAATATCTGCGCCGCCAGTTCTCCGTCATTCTTCATTTTTTTCGCCATGATATAACTGGAAACCGCAGTGGGTGCTCCGAACAGGATCAGAACAACCCCCAGCGCAGCATCCCGGAATCCCAGCAGCACAGCCAGTGTTACCATGATCCCCGGCAGTATTACCGTCTTGCAGAGAGAAGCTGCCACCGCATATCCTACTCTTCCCTTCATATTGGCCGGTTTGAAATTGGCTCCCAGGCTCATCAGGGCGAGAGGGGTACACAGGTTATTCAGATATGTAAGGCTTTTATGCATGATCACTGGCATTTCCCAGTCCAGCAGCATAAACGGCAGACCGAGTACCACACCTATAATCAGCGGGTTGGTTACGATATTTTTCAGAATTCCGACAATACTTTTTTTATTCAGTCTATGCTCGGCATCACTGGAAAATACCGACAGAATAATGACGGAATAGGAATTGAACATCAGGATCACAAACGGCATGACTATCGCAATCATCTGTGTTCCGACAGTTCCAAACATATTTTCCGCCAGCGGTACACCCAGTATGGCGAAATTGGACCGGCAGGCTCCCTGTACAAAAGCGCCTCGTCTGGCCGGATCCTTGATACAAAGCAGTGCCAAAACAGCCCCCACCGTAAAGGAAGCTGTCACTGTGATCAGACAGAACCAGATCAGCCGCATATCACCGATCACATCCAGGGAGGACTTGGCTACTTCCAGAAACAGCATTACGGGGAGCGCAATCTTAAAAACAACACGCTCTGAAACCTCACAGAATTCTTCCGTGATGAACCGGAATTGCTTCAGAAGATATCCAAGGATTACAAGAATAAAAATCGGTACTACGGCATTGATGCTGTATGTCAGGTTGGATAGCATAGAACTGCCTCGATTATTGATAGAGTGAAAAATAACTGTCTATACCGGCGGTTACTCCGATAATGAATTTTTCCTGCCATACGGCATCCTGAATGTTTTCCGCATCGGTTTTGTTGGAAATAAAACCGATCTCAAGCAGAGCAGATGCCGTAGTGGTTTCCCGCAGAACGATATATGGCTGATTGTCATGAACAGACGGTACTTTTACATCGGGAAATTCCTTGGCAAGATATGCGCTGATGGAATTGGCGATCGCATCGGAATAGGTTGCTGTTTTGATATCTGTATCATAATAATAAACACGTGTACCGCCGATGGAATAGTCTTCCTCAAATGTATCGCAATGCAGAGACAGCAGATAATCCACATCCAGTGAATTTACATAGGCAGCCCGTTCATCGGCACTGAATATATTATTATTATTGAAATTGAACTCCTGGGGAAAAGAGACGCCGTCATGGGTAAGGATCACGGTATACCCCATCTGCTCCAGTTTATCCTGAAGCGCTTTGGCATACAGCATGGTCATATCTTTTTCTTCCCTGTCGTTCAGCAGATAATCGCTGGAACAACCAACATCATCAAACCCATGTCCCGGGTCGATGCAGATGCGGATCCCCTGATCTTCTGCAGGTTCTTCTTCTTCCGCTTTTGTTTCCCGCTCCACGCCTATGGCCGGATATGCGGGTTTCAGTTTCAGAATTTCCTCCCCCTGTTGACCGCCGCAGGAAAACAGGCAGAAAAATGAAACGCAAAACGGAAGAAGGCGGATAAATTGTGTTTTTTCAGAATTCAGCTTCATTCGATATGTACAAGAACGCTTGAGAGTCAACCATCATTCCGGGGCAGAAATTCTGCGGGAATGATTTCGTTGATCACAGACTGCATGGCATCCATACTGAGACTGCCGGAACCGTGAACAGCGGCAAGTTCTTCCGAGTACTGGGAAAACTGCACTGCCTGATAACCGGTCATATCCGCTTCATAGTGCTTCACAATGGGATGAATTGTAACGTTATCAAGAGCTACAGCACCGTTTTCATCGGCGGTAATGTCCACAGTCAAAAGGCCGCCAAGCACCCCTGCCGCATCGGAACCGGTCGCCATCAGATTCCCCAGGGAATACGCAGTAAATGTTCTGGTACCATCTTCTGTGGTCAGCCATTCTGCCGTCTGCAGTCCGGAGCCGTCAGAACCGATAATAATATCCGCACCGGCTTCTGCGATGGTCTGCGCGGCCGCTTTCTGCTCCGCACGGATAGCACTGCCTGTACCGTTGTCCCATGTTACGGAAACAACCACTATATCCGACACCAGATCAGCATACGTAATCATAGAGGATACGGCAGCATAATCTGTCAGATCATACATAACCAGACCGTTTGTGTCGGTATTCTTATTTTCGGTCAGAGCAACAAATGCCACAACAACACCGTCTTTTTCCATCAGACGGATATCTCCGGCATCTATATCATCCTTATAGGCTCCGATCTGAAGCATACCGGATTCGCTGACATTCTCAATAGTGGAACGCAGCGCTTCCGCACCGCAGACCAGTCGTCCTGTACCGGCTGCATTGGCTACATCAAATCCCAGTTCCATCAGAGCGGTCAGGGATTCTGCCGGCATATTGGTATACACATCTGTGGACAGACCATATACATCCCGGTCAGCTGCCGGAGAATGCAGTGTTGCCATGGCCATATCCGCATTATGCACCAGAGGGTACAGACTGGAATACATGGTGAGGAAACTGAATTCTTTCCCTTCCACAGCACGGGATGCAGCATCCTTGCAGATTGCTTCATCGATGATCACACCGCCTGCCGCTGCCAGAGAAATTCTGGTTTCCGTTTCCGGAACCGCAGTTTCGGTTTTGGTCTCCGCAAGTGTTTCTGCTTTCTGCAGGGGCTTCGTTTCCACTTCACTGTAGCGTTCTGCCTGCTGAAGTGTGGGAGCTGCCGTTTCTTCTTTGGTAAGAATTTCACTGGTTGCATCCCGCATTTCCACCAGTCCGCAGGAAGTGGCAGAAAACACCAACAGACTGGTCGCACTGAAAAGTGCAGCCAGTCTCTTGGTCATCAGAACAAACGAAGCCGGATTAGTTTCTAACTTCGAGAATCTTCTTTTCATAATCCTTTACTTCTTTCAGCCAGCTGTCGCGAACCGGTACGCCCTGCTTTTCGCAGTACATATCCCAGACAGCAGCAAACGGGAGAGTCTTGATTTCTTCCAGATATGCCAGACGGGAGGTGAAGTCACCTTCTGCTTCGAACTTCTGCAGCATAGCAACAGGTTCCAGAGCAGCCCACAGCAGAGCCTTCTGCATGCTTCTGGTACCGATGGCCCAGCAGGCAATACGGTTGATGGAAGCATCGAAGAAGTCCAGACCGATGTTTACTCTGTTTTCATAACCGCCGCGGGCGATTTCGTTGGCAATGGCCTTCAGTTCGTCGTCAAAGATAACAACGTGGTCAGAGTCCCAGCGAACAGGGCGGGATACGTGCAGCATAACTTCCTTCATGAAGGTCAGAACGGCGCTCAGCTTATCGGAAACCACTTCGGTGGGATGGAAGTGCCCGGTATCCAGAGTAACCATCTTGCCGTGCTTCATAGCGCAGGCAACATAGAATTCGTTGGAACCGATGGTGCAGCTTTCGGCACCGATACCGAATACCTTGGATTCCAGAGCATCACCGATGCAGGTATCGTCCAGCTGTTCAGCGAAAATCTTGTCGTAGGAATCAGCCAGATACTGTCTGGACAGAGCGCGGTTTACGGGAATATCCTTGTATCCGTCGGGTACCCAGTGGTTGATCATAGCACGCTGGCCGGTTTCCTTACCGAAATATTCGGCGATGTGACGGGAGCGGATGCAGTGTTCGATCCAGTAGTTACGAACGGCAGGATCGTTGTGGGACAGGGTCAGACCATCATCAGCCATGGGATGAGAGAAGCAGGTGGGGTTATAGTCAAGACCCAGGCCTCTTTCCTTTGCCCACTGTACCCAGGAGGTAAAGTGTTCAATGTCGATTTCGTTTCTTTCTACCTTCTTGCCGCCGTTGTCCAGGTAGATAGCATGCAGGGACAGCTTCTTCTTACCGGGGATCAGCTTTGAGGCGAAGTCGAAGTCGGCTCTCAGTTCATCGATGTTGCGGGCACGTCCGGGATAGTTACCGGTGGTCTGGATACCGCCGCTCAGTTCTCCGTCGGGGTTTTCAAAACCTCTTACGTCGTCACCCTGCCAGCAGTGGATGGAAACAGGGGTGTTGGCAACCTTTGCCATCGCTGCGTCAACGTCTACGCCATATTCTGCATATACTTCCTTGGCATATTCGTACATTTTTTCGATGCTCATACTGTTATTCTCCGTTTCGTTTGAATTTTTATGGATCAAAAGTGGTTTACGTGATTATTATTCACCGATAAGTGCGCAGAACTTGCCGTAAGCTTCGTCCCATGCACCGGCCATATCCGCGTCGGGCTTGTATTCCTTGATTTCAAAGGAATTCCGGATCACCCGTCTGGCTTCCCACATATCGGAAAATTCGCCGGATGCAATCCCCTGCATAGCGATGTTGCCAAGAGAAGTTGCTTCCACGGGGCCTGCGTTGACCATTCTGTGAGATGCGTCTGCAGCAAACTGAGACAGCATTTCTTCCTTGATACCGCCGCCCACAATGTTGATCACAGGATACTTCCGGCCGGTGATCAGTTCCAGCTTTTCAGCCGTCCAGCGATACCGCAGGGCCAGGCTTTCGAAGATGCAGCGAACGATTTCGCCAACGGTTTCCGGAACGTACTGACCGGTTTCTTTGCAGTATTCGCGGATCCGCTTGGGCATGTTGCCGGCAGTGGCGAACCGCTGGTCATCGGGATTGATCAGGCACTGCAGAGGCTTGGAAGCCAGTGCCATAGCGGACAGTTCATCAAAGGTATACTTTGTGCCTTCTCTTGCCCACTGACGGCGGGATTCCTGTTCGATCCACAGCCCCATGATGTTTTTCAGAATACGGATCGTGCCGAACACGCCGCCTTCGTTGGTGAAGTCATACTTCAGAGTCTGGTCATTGATAACGGGAGTTTTGGATTCGATACCCATCAGGGACCATGTGCCGCTGGAGATATACAGGAAATCTTCGTCCAGAGCGGGAACGGAGAGAACAGCGGAAGCGGTATCATGGGAAGCAACCTTAACTACCTTGGCAGTGGAGTTGCCCATTTCTTCTTCCAGTCTCAGCTGACCGAGCTCGGTACCGGGCTGAACGATATCGCAGAACACATCCCGGCGGATTCCGAATTTCTGCAGCAGAGCATCTGCATAATCCCGCTTTGCTGCATCCAGAACGGCACCGGTGGAGGCGATAGTATATTCAGTCTGCTTGTTGCCGGTCAGGAAGTAGCCCAGCAGGTCAGGCACAAACAGCATCTTGTCTGCGTTTTCCACCAGCCAGGGACGGTCACGCAGGTCGGCGGCTATCTGGTACAGAGTGTTGAAGTTCATGTTCTGGATCCCGGTAACACCGTAGATTTCTTCCCAGGGAGCGAACTTGCTGAACACATAGTCGGTAATACCCAGAGTCCGGGTATCTCTGTAGTTGAAGGGATTGGACAGCAGTGCGCCGGTTTTATCCAGATAACCGTAGTCAACGCCCCAGGTATCGATACCCAGCGTATCAATGCCGCCTTCCTGGGTAGATTTCAGAATGGCAGTCTTGATTTCAAACAGGAGACGGATGGTGTCCCAGTAGAACCCGGTGGGGGTCATTACCGGATCATTGGAGAAACGATGGATTTCTTCCAGTGTGATTTTGCTTCCGTCATAACCACCGATGATACCGCGGCCGCTGGATGCGCCCAGGTCGATGGCAAGCATTTTCTTCATAGCCATGTGTATGTAAATCCTTTCTGTGAAAGTATTCCGTTTCGTTTACAGCACTTCCGCCGTTCTGGGCAGGCAGTTTCTTGTCCAGGTAATGGCGGTACCGAAAGCTTCTTCCGCGGTGGCAAAGGTATTGCCGATGGTGCTGTGGTTTTCTGTGCCGCTTTCCAGGGCAGCAAGACCGGCAAAGACACGAAGATGAGGTTCAACGGTCAGGATAACTTCCTCTTTGGTGTTCTTATTGATCAGGGCCAGAATTTCCGGCAGGCAGCCGATTCCGGATCCGGGAACCACAATGGTACCGTTGCGTACAGCATCCTTGATGTGCATGTATGTGATATAGTGCTTCAGCAGGTTGTAGGCATGGGGAAAGGGTTCGCAGCCGCTCTGGATAAAGTTGGCGGGATCAAATACGCATCCCAGTCTGCCGTCGGTTGATTTCAGCAGATCCAGGCACCGTTCGGCGATATCACCGTAGATACCCTTTTCGTTTTCATGGCAGAGGTGCATACCGTATTCGTCGGCAACGTCCAGCATCTGTCCCATACGGTCGATCACTTCGTCCCGGCATTCGTCATAGTTTCCGTCCGGAATATAGAAGGAAAACATACGAATCCGACGGGTACCCATGATTTCAGCCGTTTCACAGGTCTGCTTCAGCTTGTCCAGATGGGGTTCCATGGGATCGGTAATTTTGATCTTGCCGATAGGGGAACCAATGGCAGAAATACCGATTCCGAAAGCATCGAGTTTGCTCTTGACGTTCATGGCCTGCATGACGGTCAGGTCGGATACATTGATACCGTCCACACCGCGCAGTTCGGTCATTTTTACCTTGTTCTTCACCAGACCTTCAATCTGGCTGTCCAGTTCCTTTGCATATTCGTCTGAAAATGCACTGAGCTTAAATTTTGCCATATGCTTCTCCTAATATTTTTCCGGCTTTGGCCAGCAAAACCCGGAAAGTTTCCATACTTACAGATATTATACCATCAATCCATGCATTTTTCAATGCCAGATTATGAATTTTTCTGCATCCCGGCCATAAAAATGTCAAAAGTTGATGATTACCGCGGCTGATTTTATTTCAGCTCCACCACGGTAACGCCGTAATCCCCCTCCCCGTACTGTCCGGCCCGGAAGGAAGAGACTCTTGTGTCGGACTTGAACTGCTTCCACAGGGCATTGCGCAGAGCACCGGTTCCCTTGCCGTGGATGATCATGACACTTTTCATATTGACCACTTTGGCTTCATCCAGATACTTATCCACCACAAACCAGGCTTCCTCGCCGGTCATGCCGCGGACATCGCACTCTGTTTTGAAAGAACGGGACACGGAGGTCTTCACACCGCCGCCGTTTTTCTTCTTTTCCTGTTTCAGTTCCTCTTCGTCCAGCAGACGCAGATCGGCCACATTGGCTCTGGTCTTTACAGCGCCCATCCGGATGGTTACGTTGCCGTTCTTGTCCGGATCATCCAGAAGCACGCCTTTGGTACCGATATTCCGGTGCAGTACGGCATCCCCCTTCTGATAGGGTCTCGGCGGAATATATTCTTCCTCTTCTTCCGGTTCCATACCGGGATTCATCCGGTCGTCATAATCCCGTACACGCTTGCGGACATCCTTCCTGGCGGCGGCAAGCTTTTCAGCAAGGTCAGCGGCATCTTTTTCTTTTTTCAGTGTTTCCAGCTGATCGAACACGTACTGGCTGGTGATTCTGGCACCGTCCAGGGTTTCCTGCGCTTTCTGCCGGATCTTTTCCGCTTCCTTTTCCGCCTTACCGACTTTTTCCGCCAGTTCCTTTTCCGCTTTGGCTTTATACTCGGCAAATTCCCGTTTCAGTCGGGACACTTCATTCTTTTCCGTTTCCAGTTCATGACGGGTGGCTTCCAGTTTTTCGATAACGCCTTCAAAATTCCGGCTGCCGGTATCCACAAAGTTTTCTGCCCGCTTCACAATGGTTTCCGGCAGGCCCAGCTTTTCGGAAATGGCAAAAGCATTGGATTTCCCGGGAGTACCTATGATCAGACGATATGTGGGCCGCAGGGTGGACACATCGAACTCACAGGAAGCGTTGCAGACACCTTCGGTTTCCAGCGCATAGGATTTCAGTTCGGCGTAGTGGGTCGTTGCGGCGCACAGAGCACCGGACTGCCGTACTTCTTCCAGAATGGACATGGCCAGAGCCGCACCTTCCACCGGGTCGGTACCGGCACCCAGTTCGTCAAACAGTACCAAGGAGCGACCGGTCATATTCTCAATGATGGGAACAATCCCCTTCATATGAGAAGAGAATGTGGACAGAGACTGTTCAATACTCTGTTCATCGCCGATATCGGAGAAAATTTCATCAAATATACCGATACGGGATGTATCTTCGGCGGGGATATGGAGCCCTGCCTGGGTCATCATGGTGAAAAGTCCGATGGTTTTCAGCGTAACCGTTTTACCGCCTGTATTGGGACCGGTGATCACCAGCATCTGCTGGCCTTCTCCCAGCGCTACGGTGATAGGTACTACTTTGTTTTTATCCAGCAGCGGATGGCGGGCTTTGAACAGGGTGATCTCCTGTTTTGGGGAAATCTTTGCCGGAGAAGCGTCCATCCGGTAGGACAGATCTGCGCAGGCAAACAGGAACGCCATTTCGTTGATGTTCAGATAATTCAGCACCATTGCCTGTCCGGATACAGCCACACCGGCAGACAGATCCCGCAGAATCCGTTCGATTTCGTGGGCTTCCCTGCTTTCCAGCGTCCGCAGTTCATTGTTCGCTTCCACAACGGCCATCGGTTCAATGAAGATGGTGGCGCCGGACTGGGAGGTATCGTGGATCAGACCTTTTACTTCATTCCGGTATTCGGCCTTCACGGGAATCACATACCGGCCGCCCCGGGATGTAACGATGTTTTCCTGCAGATATTTGGAGGATCCGCTGACATACTGCTGCAGGGTGTCTTTGATCTTACTGTTGACCTGACGGATCTTGCGGCGGATATCGGAAAGCTCAGGGCTTGCTTCGTCCGCCATAAAGTCTTCCGCCACAATGGAACGTGTGATTTTTTCTTCCAGCAGACGATTGGGGATCAGACGGTCAAAAATTTCGTCCAGAGATGTTTCCGGTGTTCTCTCCCCCTGTCTGTAATCGGTCAGGGTCCGGGCACAACGGAGGACAGCGGCACAGTCCAGCAGTTCACGCATGGACAGCATGGCATCCTTTTCCGCCCGTTCCACGGAAGGACGGATGTCTTTGATGTTTCCGAAGGAAGGCTGGCCTTTGATCCCCACCAGTTTTTTAGCATCGGTGGTTCTCTGCTGCATTTTCTGCACCTTCACTATATCGGAAGACGGCACCAGCTTCATAGCCAGTTCCTTTGCACCTTCCGTATGGGCGCATTCTGCCAGCATTTCCCGGATCTTATGGAATTCCAATATATAGATAGCTTTTTGATTCATTACAGATATACCTCAGTTTCCCTGCTTACAGTCTGTTTTCCCGCAGGGCATGATAATACTCCAGCGACGTGAAAGAATGCTCCAGATGGTTGACCAGGTACCGCTCACAGGCGATCGCCAGAATTTCGCTGTCGCTTTTTTCCAGTTGAAAGGATAATACCCGTTTCATGGGGGCAGACATGATGTACCGCATGGCACACAGTACAGCCGGCGTCACACGGATATGGATCTTGGCTGTCACTTCATCCATAGCATATGCCGCAGAATTGACATACCGTTCCTGGCATTCCCTGCAGAGAACCCGGCCGTTCATTACATCCAGGTAGCTGTTTTCTGTCAGCTCTTTCCGGCAGATGCCGCAGGAGTACAGTTCCGGGGCAAATCCCTCCTCGCACACGGTTCTGAACTCATAGGCTGCCTTGATTCTCTCCAGAGGAATATCCTCTCTGTACGCAATGGCATACAGGGCGTTCAGGGTGATCTGCATCAGCGGCGGATCCGCTACATCTTCCAGAGAAAATTCTGCCGCCACATCGCACAAATATGTTGCCAGCGCCAGTTTTTCCACATCATAGCGGATACCCATGAAATTCTCAATAAAAAACGAATCGGTGATATAATAATACTTCTTCGGTTTATGGAGAAGGAGGGTGCTGTAGGAGAACAACTGGACAGAAGCAGCGTGGCGGTTCCGCATACTGCGCACCCCTTTGCCGCTGATGGTGATCCTGCCATGGTCCGCAGTCAGTATGGTCAGGATCTCGTCCGCTTCTCCCGTCCGGGTTTCCCGGATTACCAGGCCTTCCACTTCCAGATCTTCCATATTCCCTCTCCCTCTGACGGCAGTATCCGTCAGCCGTCGATGTCCTTTTTATTGTATCCGAAATTATTCAGGGCAAAATCGGAATCCCGCCAGTTTTCCTTGATCTTTACCCAGAGATTCAGATATACCTTGATGCCGAAGAAGGCTTCCATGTCTTCTCTGGCATAGCTGCCGATTTTCTTAAGGGTCTCGCCGCCTTTGCCTACGATGATGCCTTTATGGGAATTCTTTTCACAGAAAATTTCTGCACGGATCCGCAGCATATCCTTTTCTTCCCGGAATTCTTCGATGACAACAGCCGTACCGTGAGGCACTTCTTCCGACAGGGTACGCAGCAGCTTTTCCCGGATGATTTCGGCTGCAATCTGCTTTTCCGGCTGGTCGGTCAGGGTATCGGAAGCAAACATCCAGTCGCCTTCATACAGGAACTGGGCGGCTTCTTCCAGTACGGCATCCACGTTTTTACCGGATTCGGCACAGGTAGGAACCACCGCGTCAAACGAATGGAGTTCCGCATACCCTGCAATGGTTTCCGCCAGTTTTTCCCGGTTGATCAGGTCGATTTTATTCAGCACCAGCATAGAAGGCAGTTCGCTTTTCCTGATCTGTTCGATCAGCTGCTTTTCGATATCTCCGGCAGGATGGCCCGCATCGGCAATCAGAATCACCGCATCGGCGGCACCCACGGAGGACCGGACAGACTTCATCATATAATCGCCCAGTTTGTTTTTGGCCTTGTGTACACCGGGGGTATCAAAAAAGACAAACTGTTTTTCGTCCTGGGTCAGCACACCCATGATGCGGTTTCTGGTTGTCTGGGGTTTGGAGGAAACAATGGCAATCTTTTCTCCCAGCAGATGGTTCATCAGGGTAGACTTGCCTACGTTGGGTCTGCCGACTATCGCGATAAACGCGGTTTTTGTGGTCATATTTTCCATACTCTCTACTCCCGTTTCTGTATCATTTTCTCGGCAGACCCAGGATGTTCATGATCTCTTCCTGCCGCCGGAACATATCTTTTTCTTCTTCTTCGCTTCTTTCGTGATCATACCCCAGAAGATGCAGCATGGAATGCACAGTCAGAAAAGCGGTTTCTCTCCGGAAACTGTGTCCGTATTCCGCCGCCTGTTCCGCTGCTCTTTCCAGAGAAAGTACAATATCCCCCAGCTGTGCCGCCATGTCCACCTCCGGTCTGTCGTCGTCTTCCATGGTATACATGGGGAAAGACAGCACATCCGTTGCCGCATCCTTCTGCCGGTACTCCCGGTTCAGCTCCCGTATGCCCGCATTATCCGTAAAGGTTACCGACACCATCACATCCTGCGTGAAATTTTCATATACCAGTGCGGCGCGGATGGCTTTTTTCAGCCGGTGTTTCAGCAGGAATCCGGTTTTGAAAAGAGTCTGGTTATCAGACCAGTCAATGTGTATCTTCATAATGTCTGTATCCGTTGTCCTTATTTTTTCGTATCTCTGCCGGCGGGACGGAACCGTTTCTTTTCCCGTTCCTTCCGTTCGGCCTCTTTCACACTGCGTTCCCGTTCGTACTTATCATACGCCAGAATGATCTTCTGTACCAGTCTGTGACGCACCACATCCCGTTCGGTAAACTGGTGCACCGCGATGTCCTCTATGCCTTCCAGAATCCGCACGGCAGCTGCAAGACCGCTCTTCTGTCCGAAAGGCAGGTCTGTCTGGGTCAGGTCACCCGTGACAACAATATGGGATCCGTTGCCCAGACGGGTCAGGAACATTTTCATCTGTTCCGGTGTGGTGTTCTGCGCTTCATCCAGAATGATAAACGCATCGTCCAGTGTACGTCCGCGCATATATGCCAGGGGAGCGATCTCGATGGTCATTTTTTCCATGAGCCGGGCGCAGTTTTCCGGGCCCAGCATTTCATACAGAGCATCGTAAAGGGGGCGCAGATAGGGATCGATCTTGCTCTGCAGATCACCGGGCAGAAAACCCAGCCGTTCGCCTGCTTCCACTGCCGGTCTTGTCAGTATAATACGGCTCACTTCATGGTTTTTCAGGGCCTTGACCGCCATGGCTACTGCCAGATACGTTTTCCCTGTCCCGGCAGGACCTATGCCCAGTACCACTGTATTCTTCCGTATGGCATCCACATATCGCTTCTGCCCGATGGTTTTGGCTTTGATGGGCTTCCCCTTGACGGTGACCAGAAAACAGTCTTCGTCAAAGGCAGCCAGCTCTTCCATCTTACCGTCTTTGACCATGCCGATGACATAATCCACGTTCTGGTCGGTAATATCATTCCCCAGCGCCGCAATCCGTTTGAGATAATTCAGGCAGTCCGCCGCCATCCGCACAGCCTCTTCTTCCCCGTCGATGAGAATGGTATCGCCGATCTCGTTGACGGACTGACGGTTACTGATCCGCACGCCGAAGGCTTCTTCGATCCGGGCGGCGTTTTTATCGTAGCTGCCAAACAGTCTTGCTGTGATTTCGCTGTTTGTTATTTCTATGGTTTTCTGCATTGTATTCTCCATACTCAACACGTTACAGATTCTTGACGGAAGTTTTATGCTTCAGGTTCCCGGACGGCGGGACTTACGGAAAACTCCTCTGTCACGGCTATGTCCCGCAGCAGATACAGCAGGCAGTCGATCCGGTATGTGCCCTCTTCCGAAAAACCGGCGGTTACGGTACGGCTCAGCATCTCCCCCGCACCGATCGCCTCGTCCATCTCTTTCCGCAGCTGCATCATTGCCTCTGCCGCCGCAGTCTCCGGCGTTATGGTTTCTTTCTGCCATTCATATTCCCGGTATACAGTGGAATACAAAACCACCGGGATCGGAATACGGTCAAACAGGCACACTTCTTCCATCTTATCTATTGTATCATAAGTGGCATACGGAATTCCAGTGTTTGCGGAAAGATTTATGGTATTTTTAAAAATTTTTACACTTTTTTCTGTTTTTTCCCGGCCCGTGTATACTTTTTTCTCCCGCTCCGGTGATACTTCCACCGTGATCGGACAGGCCACCTGTGCCATCACGCTGCCTGACGCATATTCCGGACGGTTTTCCGTGTCCGTTTTCATGGGAACAACACCGGAAATCAGCAGCTCTCCCGGCATGACCACATCTCCCGCCGCTACCACAGCCTGTCCCTCAAACACACGCACCGAAACGATCTCACCTGCCTCCGATGCCACAACATTGGCATAGCAGCCTTCTTCGTGTTCTGTGGTCTCGCCCTTCTTTTTTTCCCGCATCTGTACTTCGGCGACAGTACCGTGCATATACACCGAAAGCCATGCAATGTCCGGATTTTCCGCACGGATATCGGCATGCAGCAAGTCAAAATCAATACCGGGATAAAAGTCCCCCACACCACAGCCGGCCTCTGTCAGGATGGCTTCCACTTCGGCTTCGGACATGGTTTCACAGCCATCAATTCTGATATCCCATATCAGGTTCTGGGAATACAGGCACCATGCCAGCAGCAGCAGACCACCGACCCACAGGCCGGGACGCCGCCTGCAGAACGCAAGGATGACCGGCAGACCGTTTTGCGCCTCAACTTCATAACATAAGGCTCTGTCGCATGCTGCACCTTCCAGAAGTGGCAGATCCTTTACGGAGATACGTACATACAGTTTCCCGTCGGCTTCCCGCTCCCGCCAGAATGGAATTTCCTTCTGCCAGAGCAGATCGGCCAGAAGCGTCCTGCAGGATGGGTGTACCCCGATCTCCACCCACCCGGTCAGAAAACGCCATATCCATTCAAACATATTCTACCCCTCCCAGCATATCCGATGTATCTGCCCACGGATCCTCAGACTGTTTCTGCGGAACTCCGACATGACCAGATCCGCGCCCTCCACAAGCAGTATCTTTTTCCGCATATCCAGTCGGATCCGGCTGCGGCTGTATTCCAGAATGGCACGGCAGCCTTCCGTTACCATTTCCGATGGGCCTTTGCATATCAGAAGCGGTATATCGGTCAGTGCTTCGGTGGGGAATCCGGTCATATCGGAAAAAAACTGCGCCAGGCTTCCTGTATGTTTTTTGGGTGTATTCGGCAATCCGGCACCTCCTCAGGCATATATATGGGTACTACTGTCTTATGGTATGCCGGGAGTTTGTGTTACATGTCTGTTATCCGATGGGCAAAACGGTGGAAAATGGTACTGACAGCCGGTACGGTGTTTTTGTTTCTTTCCCTTCTGCTGCAGCCGGAAAAAGCTTCGGGTTCCATTATCCATGCTATGGAAAACTACTGTACCCGGCTGATTCCGGTTCTGTTTCCTTACATGGTATTGTCTCATTTTTTCTGTACCTATGGGATGCTGCAGCCGCTGGCATTTCTGCTGCCTGTGAACCGGTTGTTCCGCATGGGCCGTGACGCTGTGCCTGTCTTTCTGATGGGACATCTGTGCGGATATCCCATCGGCGCGGGAATGACCGGCACCCTTGTCCGTTCGGAAAAACTGAATCGCAGGCAGGGGGAAATCCTGTGTGCCATAGCCAGCGGCGCCAGTCCGGCATTTCTACTGCATGCGGTGGGCGGGTATCTCTGGCATTCCGTTCCCTTCGGCGGTTTTCTGCTGGTTCTTCAGATTCTGGCGGGACTTGCTGCCGGAGCCATTCTCTGCCGCCGGTCAGAAGCCGCTCCTGCCGCACCGGATGTCATGGGGGAGAATATTCCCTTTTCCCAATGTTTCTGTGAAGCTGTGGGCGGCAGTGCCGTGAAAATTGTTTCCATCGGAGGCTACATTGTGTTTTTTTCTCTGCTGACCGATATGCTGCCCGGCAGTATGCTTTTCCGGTCAGTGTCTGCTGCCGTATTGGAATTTTCTTCCGGGGCACGCATGGCTGCTTCCGTAGGGGGAAAAGCCGGACTGTTTCTGACCGGTTTTTCTGCAGGGTTCGGCGGTCTTTCGGTTCTGGCGCAGAACGCACACATGCTGGCAGGCACCGGTATCCGTCTGCACATATATCTTCTGTATAAAGTATTCCTGGGATTTTTCTGCGGTACCGGCTGTCTGCTGTACGGTTTTCTGTTTCCTGAAATGCAGGCATTCCGGAATGTTTCCGCTTCTCTGTATCCGGCGGACAGTCAGCTCTATCTGTATTTATTTTTTGTTTTATTGGGCATGATGTGGTACACATGGTATGCCTACAGGGAAAGCAGGCAATAATTTCTCCAAATCGTTCAGAATCCGCATAAATCTTCTCACGGGGACTTGATTTTGTGCCGGTTTTCCTCTATAATATTATAGAATGTGTATTTATGCCATTTTATCATACGGAGGAGTGATTGGTTTGAAAAAACGGTATACTGCCGAGCTGGAACGATACTGTAAGTACTGCGAGCACGCCTCCGGATTATCGGATCCTGACCGGATGCTGTGCCGGAAACACGGTGTCGTGGAAGCCGGCGGATGCTGCCGCAGATTTGTGTACGATCCCCTGAAACGGGAACCGGCACCGGCAGTACAGATCAAGCCCATGGAGTATGTGGAGCTGTAGCATGCCATTTATTCCGGCAGAATCTATCATGCCATTTTCCGGGTAGTTTTCTATAGTAAGTAATATGTGATTTTGGAGGAAACAGATTTGATTATCGCACTGGAAGACGCAAAATATCAGCTTGGTAATTTCCGCGAAAACCTGAAGGAACTGGGAAGCGCCCTGCGCATTGACGAACTGAGAGCCCAGGTGGAAGAACTGGAAAAGAAAACTGCGGAACCGGATTTCTGGAACGACCAGGCCAACTCCGGCAAGATCCTGCAGCAGGTAAAGCAGCTCAAGGACAAGATCGAATCCTATGATGAGCTTTGCACACGGCTGGAAGATGCCATTACCCTGGCGGAACTCGGCAGCGAAGAAAACGATGAATCCATGGTGGAAGAAGTTCTCTCCGAACAGAAAGCCATCGAAGCGGAAGAAGAAAAGCTCCGCATCGAAATTCTGCTTTCCGGCGAATACGACCGCAACAACGCCATTGTCAGCTTCCATCCCGGTGCAGGCGGTACCGAAGCACAGGACTGGGCACAGATGCTGTACCGTATGATCACCCGCTGGGGCGAACGTCACGGTTACAATGTAAAACTGATCGACTGGCTGGACGGTGAAGAAGCCGGTCTGAAGTCCGCTACCATCATGGTGGAAGGGGTCAACGCCTATGGGTATCTCAAGAGTGAAAACGGTGTACACAGACTGGTTCGTGTATCTCCCTTTGACTCTTCCGGACGCCGCCACACCTCTTTCGCTTCCGTGGAAGTTATGCCGGAATTCGACGATGACAACACCATCGAGCTGAAGGAAGAAGAACTGGAAATCACCGCACACCGTTCCTCCGGTGCCGGCGGTCAGCATATCAACAAAACCGACTCCGCCATCCGGATCCTGCACATCCCCACCGGTATCGTGGTAGGCTGTCAGACCGAACGGAGCCAGCTGCAGAACAAGGAAACCGCTCTGAAAATGCTGAAGTCCAAGCTGATGGAAATCAAGGAACGGGAAAAGCTGGACAGAATCGAAGACATTCAGGGCAACAAGACCAACATCGAATGGGGCGCACAGATCCGTTCTTACGTGTTCATGCCCTACACCCTGGCCAAGGATACCAGAACCGGTTATGAAGACGGGAACATTCAGGCGGTCATGGATGGGGAAATCGACGGCTTTATCAACGCTTACCTGAAGCAGAACGCAGCCAAGTAAAAGTATGAAAAAAGAAGAATCCCGCTTTGCCGACTCGGTGCTGTTTGAAGGGATGACCTCCATACGGGCCTGTATCCGGGCTATGGAAGACAACCTGCATGACAGACGGCTCCTGCGGGTGCTGTACGACAGAGAAAAAGCGGATGCCAAGCGGAAAGAGCTTTGTTGGCTTCGCGCTATGGGACAGAAATTCGGTTTTCCGCTGGAAGAAGTGAGCGGAGAATACCTGGATTCTGTCACGGTCGGCGCATCGCACGGCGGTATTATAGCGGAATGTACGGACAGAACCATCCCTTCCCTCTCCCCCGCCGCACTGCATCCGGACGGTTTTTATGTACTGATCGAGGGGATCGAAGACCCCTACAATTTCGGGTATGCCATCCGTTCGCTGTATGCCTGCGGTGTGGACGGAATTGTTCTCTCTCCCCGGAACTGGATGAGCGCTGCCGGTGTGGTATGCCGTTCTTCCGCGGGTGCCTCTGAGCTTCTGCCCATGTTCACCTGCGACGGTGTGGAAGCGGCAGGAATATTCCGCCGTCTGGGATACAGGATCTGCTGTGCCGGGATCCGTGACTCCGTTTCCTCCTTTGATGCGGATCTGACAAAACCCATTTTTCTGATCGTGGGCGGCGAAAAACGGGGGATCTCCCGGGCACTGCTGGACACGGCGGACACGATCGTCAGAATTGACTACGGCAGAGAGTTTGCCGGTTCCCTTTCGGCGGCATCGGCTGTTTCCATGCTGGGGTATGAAGTACTCCGGCAGAACAGGGGATAAGAAGTATTGGAAGATCGGCTTCGTTATGAAGTCGGTCTTTTTTCAATCGGTACATGTAAGAGGAGACATCATCATACACTCACATCCGCAACAGACTGTTGTGAGATTTATGCAAAAACAACAGCCAGTCTGTGTTTTCCACCGCAGGAATGTGGTATAATGAATCCATCGAAAGTGCACTTCGAAATTTATTCTTTCAAAGTATAGAGGTATATATGAGTACTATCGGTGAAAACATTGCTGCATTTCGGAAGGAGAAAAAGCTGACCCAGGAAGAACTGGCTGAAAAAATGTCGGTCACGCCACAGGCGGTCAGCAAGTGGGAATGTGACAGTTCTTACCCGGATGTGATCGTAATGCAGCAGCTGGCACAGATATTGGGGGTAACAGTAAATGATATCCTGAATGGGAAACAGGAACTTCCGACCTTTCTGCAGGCAGAACCAGAGACAATTGATAAACGGATATTATACATCGAAGTGACCACCGGTGACACCGTTATCAAAACCCGATTCCCTGTTTCCATGATCCGTACATTGTTGGAAAATGGCCTGCTCGCCAAGATTCTCGGATTTGCCAATGACTATGATGACGATGATGCCGATGACAAAACGGAGCTTGATAATACCCTCCGACTGATCCGGAGTTTTGTGGAGGAAGGTGTGGTTGGCCCTATTATGCAGATTGATAATGATGACACACATGTCTCCATTGAGGTATTGTACCATGAAAATTGATGTCACTCTGCCGGATAGAACAGAAACTTTCTCTGTGGAAGCGGATCTGGTAGGGCTGCAGCTGCAGGTGGGGAGCAGTCATCATAAAATCAGCATCCTGGACTTAGACGATTTTCTGGAAGAACTCTTAACAGAATCGGATATTTCGTGTACCTGTTCTATCCGGGAATTCCGGATTACAGATGATGTACATCTGACCCTATGCTGCTATTCTTCCCCTCTGTTCCGGGATATAGCAAGGTTTCCCGGTATGGTGTTTGCAGAAGTACACACAGACTTCGCCGGTATTGTCATTACAGTATAACAGCCTGTACTGTCCTTCTCCGGGTGATCTGTCTTTTCCCAACTGTTATTTGGAATCCCTCAAACGAATGGGTCATTGCTTCCGGAGTATTCCTGTGCTATAATGAAATCACACCGGTGATATCTTTATAGGGAGGAACAGAATATGCGGATCACGATCGGAGAAAAAATCAAGGAGCTGCGGCTTCAGAAAAACTGTACCCAGGAGGAGTTGGCGTCGGTACTGGGGATTACGGGACAGGCTGTATCCCGCTGGGAGTCGGGCAGCAGTTATCCGGATCTGGAGATGATTCCGTCGCTGGCCAATTATTTTCAGATCAGTATTGATCAGCTTTTCGGGTATGATACGGATCGGCAAAAGCGGATCGGGGAGATTCTTGCCGCAGCGGAGGAACTGAACAAAGCGGCAAAACCGGATGATGAGAAGATTGTAGCCCTTCTGCGCAGTGCCTGCGGGGAGTTTCCCGGGGATGAAAAACTGCTTTTTGAGCTGGCATATGCTCTGTACAAGCAGGGGAACCGGGACGGCTTGACTGTATTTATCGATTCCGACAGCATCTATCCACGTTATGACACCGAGAAAAACCGGGAAAATGTGTACTGGCAGGAAAGCATACAACTGTTCAAACGGCTGGTTTCCTCTGCTTCCGATGAGAAGATTGTACGGTGCTCCCGGCAGAATCTGATCTATATGTACCACCTGACCGGCGAACATGAGGAAGCGGTGCGGCTTGCCGAAACCTTTCCGGAAATGTGCATCTGCCGGGAAAATATGCTGGCGGCGGCTACCGATGGGAAGGAACACTGCCGGTATTCACAGGAACTGCTGCTCTCTGCTCTTGATAATTTCCGGTTTGCACTGGTAGGTGCTCTGTTCAGCAAAAGGTATCATGCCTACAAGGCTCCGGAAGAATTCAAAGCGTATAACAAAACAGAGATTGAAAAATACAGAGGACTGATTTCGCTTTATGAACTCATTTTTGAGGACGGAAACCTCGGCAGGGAGCATCTCAAAGTACAGGATCTGTATTTCCGGATTGTCAACAACTACGGTATGCTGCTGCTTCATGTACCGGATGCCGACAAAGCCGCCTGTCTGGATGCCATTTTTGACTGTCTGGACAAGGTATTGGAGCATGCCAAACGATATGACGAGCTGCCGGAGAATTACCGGTTTACGACACCCGTGCTGGATCATGTTTCCGCACAGGAGAAAGAAGTTTCCGATACCCTGGCGCTGTCAAAGCTGGCCGATGTGTGGGTTCTGCAGTGGAAGGAACTGAAGGAAAAGCTGATGGAAGATCCCCGGTGGGAGGTGTGGGACCGTAAACTGGCGGAGGCCTGTGAAACAGTTATGAAATAATGCCAAAAAGCGTCTGAAAAATTCCGATAAAGGAATACAGACGCTTTTTTTGTTTGCTTTTGGCTTCAGAACAGGCCGGGCAGGATTTCCGCAAGCAGGAGGCCGCCGAAAAATGACAGTGCATTGGCAATCACGGCATACAGGATGCACACCCATTTCTCCGGCGGATCATCTGTGGCTTTCGGCAGCAGGATGCTGTATGCAGCTGCTTCTGCGATGACGATGATAATTTCCAGAAATGCATAAGTCAGGAAAAACATCAGGCCGCCCATACCGGGGTTGGTAATCTGCAGGGTTATGTTCAGGAAAAGCTGGGTGGCAAGGTTGACGACAAGGAGGATGAGGTACTCCTTTTGGTACCGGAAGCGGAACAGACGGGCTGCAGCCATTTCAAGCAGTACAGTCAGCACCACTCGGGCCGTAAACATGAGAATTTCTTTGCCCCACGGATAGGATTTCACCACATCCGGCAGGCGTGTTTCCCCTTCTGTCACGGAAAAATCGGTCATATCCACGGTGAAATAGCTGTCGAAGGCATACCTTTCCTGAATGCCGCTTACCGCATAGGTATCCGTTTCCGGCCAGTACAGCAGGATCTTGAAGGTGTCCGGCGGATAGTATGTCCAGTTCAGTTCTCCGGATCCGCTGACGCACCAGCTCTCCTGCAGGAAATAGTATCCGTCAGAATCGTTGTAGTCCACAAAAGCTTTCCAGATTTCATAATCCGGCAGCCAGCCGTTTGAGCTGCCGTCTTTATCATATCGGGCATATTCTTCCACACCGTCCCATGCGGATGCCGGTCCGGTGGAATCCGCTTCGGACAACAGGGTTCCGTAACAGAGCGTATCCTCCATTCCCGTAAAGGTAATCCTTACAGACGGCTTGGGCCCTGTATCCGCGTGAGCCTGTATAGGCAGCATAAAGACAGCCATCAGGACAAAATATATACATAGCATGACATGCATAGTCCGGGTACGCATAAAGCCACCTCATTTCCTGTCCGGTTTCTGTATTCTTGGACGTTTTTTCCGGCCAAAAGTTCCCTTTTCCACAAAAATGCATAGCATATGTTTTCAGTGAACCGGTTGCAGATCCGGTGGATATATGGTATAATAAAATGATATTATCAGAAAAAAGGTATATTATGAAGAAACAGGTCATCGGGGTTCTGGCCCATGTGGATGCCGGGAAAACAACCCTATCGGAAGCGCTGCTGTATGCGGCCGGAAAAATCAAATCCCTGGGTCGGGTAGACTGGCGCAACACCTATCTGGATACCCATAGTCTGGAGAGAGAACGCGGAATCACCATCTTTTCCAAACAGGCTCTTTTTTCTTATGGAAATATGGAGATCACGCTGCTTGACACACCGGGACATGTAGATTTTTCAGCGGAAGCAGAACGGACGCTGGCGGTGCTGGATTATGCCATTCTGGTCATCAGCGGTTCGGAAGGGGTTCAGGCACATACACAGACGCTGTGGCACCTTCTGCAGCGGTATCATGTACCTACCTTTATTTTTATCACAAAAATGGATCTGGCAGCCTGCAGTGCCGCGGAAACTATGGCGGATCTCTGCACGCATCTGGACACCGGGTGCGTGAATTTTTCGGATCCGACGGATTTCGGAGAACGGATTGCCGTATGTGAGGAAGAACTGTTTGAACGGTTTATGGACGGAGGGGAAATCACGGACACCGATATTGCGGGACTGATCGCCGACAGAAAGGTGTTTCCCTGTTATTTCGGCAGCGGTCTGAAGAACACCGGCATCGGTGAACTGCTGGACGGACTGGAACGGTACACACTGGAAACGGAATACCCGGACGCATTCGGCGCACAGGTTTACAAAATCGGGCATGATCCGGGCGGGGTTCGTCTTACCTATATGAAGATCACCGGCGGTTCCCTGTCGGTACGGCAGCTTCTGCGGTATCACGGTGCGGCAGAAGAAATGGAAGAAAAGATAACCGGGATCCGGCTCTATTCCGGTGCCAGGTTTGAAACCAGAGACAAGGTGACGGCCGGAGATATCTGTGCTGTAACCGGCTTATCGGAAACCTATGTCGGACAGGGACTGGGGGATGAAGACTCTGCCCTGCCGCCGTTTCTGGAACCGGTACTGCATTACAGAATAAGTCTGCCGAAGGAGGTGGATCCCCGTCTGTTTCTGCCGAAACTGAAGGAGCTGGAAGAAGAAGAGCCTCTGCTGCATATCGTCTGGAACGAACGGTACGGTGAAATTCATGCACAGGTTATGGGGCAGGTGCAGACGGAAGTTCTGGTGCGTCTTGTGGACGAGCGGTTCGGAACGGAGATCTCCTTTGAAGACGGACGGATTTTATACAAGGAAACCATCTCGGCGCCGGTGGAAGGGGTCGGACATTTTGAACCGCTGCGTCATTATGCGGAAGTACATCTGGTAATGGAACCGCTGGAAGCCGGAGCAGGACTGATTTTTGATACGGCTGTCAACGAGGACTGGCTGGAACGGAACTGGCAGCGGCTGATCCTGACCCATCTGGAAGAAAAGACCCATCTGGGCGTACTGACCGGCGCACCCATCACCGATATGAAAATCACACTGACGGCCGGCCGGGCACATCTGAAGCATACGGAAGGAGGAGATTTCCGGCAGGCTACCTACCGTGCTGTCCGTCAGGGTCTTATGACGGCAAAGGAAGCCGGGAAAGCGGTTCTGCTGGAGCCATGGTATGCGTTCCGTCTGGAAGTTCCCGGAGAATGTGTGGGACGGGCCATTTCGGATATTCTTGCCCGGGACGGTACCTATGATGAACACGAAGCCACGCCCGGGACATCGGTTCTGCAGGGCCGCGCACCGGTTTCCTCCATCGGAGACTATGCCCGGGAAGTGGCGTCATACACCCATGGAAAAGGTAAGTTTTCCTGTCGGGTAGAGGGGTATTATCCTTGTCACAACGCCGAGGAAGTCATTGCAGCGGCAGGATATAACCCCGAAGCGGACATGGACAACTCTCCGGATTCTGTGTTCTGTTCCCATGGTGCCGGGGTGATCGTCCCCTGGCGGCAGGTACCGGAATATATGCATCTGGAAACCACATTGGCGAAGGAGAAGGAAGAACCGGATCCTGTACCGAAAGTGATTCGGAAGAATCTGAATCTGGATGAAAAAGAACTGGAAGCCATCATGGAACGGGAATTCGGGCCGATCCGCCGTAAAGTGTACGGAGAGGGAAAACGGGTGGTCACAGCGGAACCCAAACTCCACAGAAACCGGAAATCCCTGTACATCATTGACGGATACAACGTGATTTTCGCCTGGGAAGAACTGGCGGCCATTGCGGAAACGGATCTGGAAGGCGCCAGAAACCAGCTCTGCGATATTCTGGCCAACTACCGTGCTTTTACCAAACGGGAAATGATCCTGGTATTCGACGCATACAATGTAAAAGGGACAGCAGCCAGAAAGCTGGACTATCAGGGGCTGAATGTGGTTTACACCAAGGAAAACGAGCTGGGTGACACATACATCGAAAAGCTGGTCAATGAGATCGGCCGGGATCATTCGGTCAGAGTGGTCACTTCAGACGGTCTGATTCAGCTGCAGGCGGTACGCTCGGGAGTCCTGCGGCTCTCCGCCAGAGAATTCCGGGAAGAAATCCTTTCGGTGGACAAGGAAATTGCCGAAATCCTGCAGAAGCTCAGAGGCTGATAAACGGAAAATACCACTCCGTCCGTGGGGAAAGAGTGGTATTTTTTTCATTATACTGCTGTGTGGATCTCCATTGTTTCACCGGCGGCAAGAGATACTTTCCGTACCGCTGTGTCCCTGATCAGCACTTCGGCGGCAAATGCTTGTTTGGCCCGGATCACAGCGGATACAGCGTTTTCGTCCCACTGCAGATCCACGGAACCGTAAGGGAACACAAATCCTTTGGCATTTCCTTTTTTCAGTCTTTCCGGCAGGGCGGGCAGGAAGAACAGATATCCCTCGCACCAGCGGAACAGCATTTCCTGCAGGGCATTGACAGCACCGAAATTGGCATCCAGCTGAACAGGTGCGAAATTTTCCAGATCCAGAGTCATGCCCATATGCCGCCAGTCGTTATGTGTGGTGACAAGGGCGCTGTTGACCACACTTTTCACCAGTATATCCAGGCATTCGGCCGCCTTTTCGCCTTCGCCCAGACGGGCATAAATATTTGCCATATGCGTCAGAGACCAGCCGGACTGGCCGCCCAGTTTCCGTAAATGCACCGCTTTCCGGCAGGCTTCGAACAATTCCGGCGTGCGTCGGCTGTTGATCTCGTTCCCCGGGAAAAGGGGATATATATGGGAAAGATGGCGATGATAATAGTGGTCCTGCAGCCTGTCGTCCATCCATTCCTGCAGTGCACCGTCGGAATTGATCCGATAGGCCGGCACCGCATCCAGCAGATTCTGCCATACGTCTGTTTCTCCGGCATACATACCGGTTATCCGGATTCCCTCCAGCAGATTGGTCAGCAGTTCTTTCAGCACGGCAAAATCCATGGTGGCATTTTTTACGGCGGGGGCAATGTGTCCCATATTTTCTGTAAAGAATGCAGGCATCAGGTTCCCCGGGGTATTCTCCGGTGAAACGGAAGGAACCAGCTCCAGGCTGCCGTTTTCCGTATACAGCACGTAATCCTTATAGAACAGTGCCGCCTCCCGCATAAACGGCAGTATTTCCTTCCGCAGGGTTTCCGTGTCACCGGTATACCGATAGTATTCCCAGAGGTGCTGACAGATCCAGCCGCTGCCGCTGATCCAGTTGATGATCACGCCTACCGGTACACAGGGACCGCTTACCCCAGGCGTGGTATATGCCGAGAGCCATATACCGTTCATGCCGAACAGCTTTCCGGCAGATTCCCGGAATGCTTCCGTTTTGCCGGTGTAATACCGTATCAGGGGCAGCAGCGCTTCGGCAAGGCCTCCTGCCGCTGCATGCCAGTATGTCATCTGGACGTTTTCGTTTTCCACATACTGGCTCCAGGGCATAGCATCTCCGCCGTGCCACAGCCCGTACAGAGGGATGGGATTTCCCCTGGCAGAAGCGGCGCTGATAAACAGATACCGCCCGAACCGCCATAATTTTTCCAGAAGAACAGGGGAAGCTGTGTCTCCGTAAGCATCTGCCAGCAGCTCTTCCGTACAGACATCATGGGCAGCATCCTCTGTCAGTTCAAGAGATACGGCATCGTACAGAGGCGTGTAAAGAGCGGTATGCCGGGCAAGCAGTTCTTCGTAGGTATGGGTACACGCTTCCGTAAAATCAGCAGGTTCGCTGTGTGACCAGAGCTGGAGGAAGACCAGATAACGGCTGCCGGTAATGTACACACGGTTGTTTTGGATTTTTGCGGTATAATCTCCGGTGAAACGGATATTGGCGCCGTAGGCATTATCAGTTGTACGGCTGATGATGGTGGATTCTGTCAGAGTCTCTGTGCCTTCCCTGCCGTCTGCTAAAAACAGTTCAAAACGATACGATGCGGTAAAGGGATGATCGGCTTCCATGGACAGAACCACAAGATCCCAGTCCCGGGATACAAACACACGGCGGCGGAAGCTTGTTTCCCCGATGGTGTACTGTACAAAGCCCTCCGCGGTACGCATATGGATGCCGCGCCGGTAATTTTTGAAGATGGTATCCGGTTCGGTTGTGATCTTCAGGCTGCCGAGCGGATGGGGAACTTCCGGTGAAGCACTGTATCCTTTTTCCCGCAGTGCCGCTGCCATCCGGTTGGTATTGGCTTCTGTATACCTGCCGTCCAGAATCAGCTGCCGCATTTCGGCAAAGGTATCGGATATATCCGGAACAGGCCCGCCCGGATTTCCGCCGTGCCACAGGTCAAACCGGTTGCACTGTATGGTTTCTTCCGCTATGGCACCGTGCATCAGGATTCCGCTCAGGCCGTTGCCGAGAAACAGGGCATCCCGCCACAGTTCTCCATGCCAGGCGGAAGGATGACGGATCTGGATAGTATGTCTGTTCATATAACACTCCTGCAATCATATAACGCTTTTGGGATTCTTTTCGTACCGGTATACATCCTTTGTCCGGGAATCGGCGTATTTTCCGGTTCAGGTCAATACCGCCTGCCACCGGTTCACCATGAGTATCCCTGTGTGCCGGCAATTCTCCCGGCGGTGAGACCACTCCTGCCGGGCTACAGCCATGGGAGAATTCTGTCGTCAGAGCATGGCGCAGGGTTTCTGTCATATCATTCACGCGTTCTGCTCCGCCAGAATTCCGGCAAGGACTTTTGTGATTTTCTGTATATTGTCCGAAACAGGATGCGTACCGTCCAGCGGAATCACAGGGCATTGCAAACCCGCAAAGCTGTCTGTCACCACCGATTCTTCCCTTTCGGCGGCAAAACTGCGGAACTGCACCTGCCCTTCGTACATATCTCCCCCCGGCAGCACACGGGAACCGAAACGCCGGACTTCCCTTCTGACAATCCGTTCGGCCCGTTCATCCGGTGGGGTCAGAATATGAAAGACAACAGCAGCACGGGACAGGATTTCCGGATCCCAGTCCGCTTTTACCCCGGCCAGGATGAACGCCGGTGTTTTTTCGATATCCGCCAGAACAGCACGCTGCACTTCCGCTTTGGAGACCGGATCTGTAAAAGGTATTTTTTCGCCGGGACAGTTATCCCCATTTCCGTCTGCTTCCAGAGAGGCAAGTCTGGAGGTTTTCTGAGAGGGAAAATAGTAATCCTCCGCATCCAGTACCGTATATCCGATAGCTTTGGCAAGTGCATGCCCCAGCGTGGATTTTCCGGCACCGTTCAGGCCGCATAGCAGAATTCCTTTGGGCATGAGTATCTCCTTTCGCCGGATATAAGAAGCCCCCGAAGAAGGTATATCATCTCCGGGGACATAATGCTTTCCTGTACACCCGCTGACCGGGTGCTTTTTTATATTCAGATGGTCACTTCTGCGTGGGCTTCGGCGGATCTGTAGATAGCGTCCAGCATTCTCTGTACGGTAACAGCGTCGTCGATGGGAGAAATGGGAGTCTTGCCTTCGTTCAGGCAGGTGATGAAGTGACGGATTTCTTCTTCAAAGTAATTGTTGCCGACAACTTCGGGCTTGGTGTCAGACAGATAACCTTCTTCATTTTCACCGTAGATGGTCAGAGGATCGAAGGTACAGCCGGCTTTGGAACCGAACAGCTGGGTGCCTGCAAATTCGGGACCGTTGATCGCCCATGCGATTTCAGCCATCATGGTCTTGCCGCCTTCGAAACGGAAGAATACAGTTGCGGAGTCTTCGGTATCGAACACACCCTTGCCTTCACCGAAGGGACACCAACGGCCAACGCCCTTGGTCTGGTAGTTACCGATTCTGTAAGAAGTTTCAGCGGAGCAGGAGATCGGCTTCGGTCTGTCCATCAGGTACCAGGTACGGTCGATGGCATGTACGCCGATGTCAAGCACAGGACCGCCGCCTGCCAGTTCCTTATCGGTGAACCAGCCGCCGGGAGTACCTCTGCGGCGAACATACTGACACTTGGCAGCATAAATTTCACCGAATACGCCCTGTTCGTACAGTTCACGGAACTTGAACTGTTCAGCACCGTAACGGGTTACCACTGCCAGCATAAACTGAACGCCGGCTTCCTTCACTGCCTTTTCCATTGCCAGACCCTGTTCCAGAGTAGCGGCCAGAGGCTTTTCGCACAGGATGTTCTTGCCGGCCTTGGCTGCGGCAATACATACAGGTGCATGGGCTGCGGTCCAGGTGCAGATATCGATATAGTCAACATCTACATTTTCCATCAGTTCTTCCACGGAAGCGTAGTAGTTGGGAATGTTGTACTTTTCGGCAGCGGCCTTTGCTCTTTCGGGAACGATGTCCGCGATGGCAACTACTTCCACCAGATCGGTCAGCTTCTGGTATGCGGGCAGGTGAGCGGAGGTTGCAATGTTACCGGCACCGATGATGCCGACTCTCAGTTTTTTAGCCATGATAATACCCTGTTCCGGCTATGTATACCGGAAAATTCCTTTCCTTTATTGGGATCGAAATATGAATTTGTAAGAAAGAGACAAAATCTGTCAATCTTACTGTGATTTCATTGTATCACAATGGTTTCCCAGTGTCAAGGGTTATCATTTATTTTTCATTTTTTTGCAGAATATTCTTTTTCGAAATTGACTTGTCACGGCTTTGATGTTATAATACAAACAGTTCTATTTGTATTAGCCGATTGCAAAACTCTTGTAAAGGGGGAACGCGGCTTTCTTGAAAGAAAGCCTGGCAAAGAACTTTAAAAAGGTTTTGCTGGATATAGTGACTGCAATTCCATGTGCCCCTATATATAGAAATTGCAAAACACCAGAAATAGTAAAGCGAGCTCCTGGGGGCCTCTACCCCAGTCGCCACAGAACGTTTTCGAGTGCTTGATTTCGTTTTTTCTGAGTTTTGCAATCGGCTATCTATTTGTCTGATAAGGAGATCATTTTATGAAATATGTTGTAGAATACAAGGTACCGAACATACTCCGGATTCCGGAAGCGGGAATGGTTTCGCTGGACGGTGAGATCGGCGCCCGTTTTGACCGTTTTGTATACGAACGGATCACCGGGAAATTCGCCATTGATGAAATCTGGCGGGAAGCGGAAGAATGTTTCTTTGATCAGTATGACGATGAATATGCTGCCGGTATGTGGCGTGGGGAATTCTGGGGCAAGCTGCTGCTGTCCGCCGCCAGAGTCTGCGCTATGAAAAACGATCCCCAGCTGGAAGAAGATATCCGCACCTCTGTGTACCGTATGCTTTCCATGCAGAGAGCGGATGGCTATCTGAGCACGTACCGGGACTGTGACAGTCTGTTTCCGCCGAAAAAAGAAGATGCCGTACGGGATGTGGGCTGGGAATGCCCTTACAACTGGAACATCTGGGGGCAGAAATATACCCTTTGGGCATTGATCGAGTGTGCCATGCTGCTGGATGATCCCATCGTGCTGAACGGCTGTGTGAAGATGGCAGACTTTATCGTAAATCAGGTACACCGGCTCGGCTGCCGGATGAAGGACATCGGTACCATGAACGGTATGGCGCCCTGTTCCATCATGAAGCCTCTGCTGGTGCTGTACCGGCTGACAGGTGACACCAGGTATTACGACTTCTGTGTGGAAATCGCCGATCAGTGGGAAAGAGAAGACGGCGAGCTGCCCAATCTGATTTCCAATTCCCTCTCCGGTGTACCGGTTTCCAACTGGAGCGACCGTGCCAAAGGCTGGTATGCCAAGGCATATGAAATGATGTCCTGTCTGGACGGGATCTGCGAACTGTACCGCTGCAGCGGGAACGAAACCTATCTGAAAGCGCTGACCATGTTCTGGGATACCACAAAGGAATCCGAAACCAACATTCTGGGCAGCGTCGGATACTGCGAACAGTTTTTTGATGCGGCTTCCCATCCCAACGCTGCCACGGAAATCTGTGATGTCATCCACTGGATGCGTCTGTCTTACGAACTGTTCCGGCTGACCGGGGACGCCAAGTATATGGACGCCATGGAAAAAGCTTTCCTGAACGCTTTCCTGGCTGGGATTTATGAAGACGGCAAAACCGGAGCATTCTTTGTCCGGAGTGCCGGCCGTCACTGGACTGCAGAACCGCAGGTACAGACCAAGTATCAGCACTGCTGCGTGAACAATGCTGCCAGAGGCTTCACCAATGCGGCAGAATCCATCATTATGGCCGGGGACGACGGATACTACATCAATATGTACATCCCCACCCGGGTACATTTCGGGGAAACTTCCTTCCGGATCAGCTCCGGGTATGTGGACAACGGCAATATTTCCATCATTATCCGCGGTGCTGAGGCGGGAACCAGACTCCGTCTGCGCATCCCCGACTGGTGCCGTACCATGACTGTCATCTCCCGGAACGGGGCGGAAGATATCACAGACTCCTATACTTCCCGTTACGGATATGCAGATGTGGTGCTTCAGGAAGGCGACACCATTGTGAAAGTACGCTTTGACATGACCCCCGAGGTTATGGACACCCCTGCAGGCAATATTGAACTGCCGGAAACCGATTATCACAGACTGCGCTGGTGTGACTCTGTTGTGGGTCCCTGCGGCAGAGAACAGATGCTGTATCACCCTATGAGCGTTGTACGGCGCGGCCCGCTGATGCTGGCACGTTCCAAGAGAGTGGGCAGCACCGAAGCGGAAATGTTCGGCGGCGAAACTGTATTCGGCAAGGAACGCACCTGCACTTCCGTCCGTACCATCCGTCACGACCGGCTGCTGACCGCCTGCCGCATCCAGCTTTCCTGTGAAGGGGAAGAAAAGACATACATCATGTGCGACTATGCTTCCGCCGCCAACCGGGATCTGGAAGATGTGCGCTTCTTCTCCATGTATATTTGATTTCTTTATATCTTTGCAGCGGAAAGGAGTCTCCTATGCCTTTTGAACGAATCAATTTTATCAAGGTAAACCGAATTTTCAATCCTTCGGAACCCGGATTTGCTCCTATGTTCCGTCGGAAATTCATCGTGAAGGAACCGGTTGCATCTGCTGTGGTGCATGTCTGCGGTCTGGGATATGCCTATTATTACCTGAACGGTCAGGCGGTGACGGAAGATCTGTTCATAGCTCCTGTCAGTGATTACCGCAAAACCCTGTGGTACACCAGTTATGATGTGACGGACAAGCTGCAGCAGGGAGAAAATGTTTTTGCAGTACTCTGCGGCAACGGCTGGTACAATGAGAACCACCGAACTTCCTGGAATCACAACATTGCCCCCTGGCGGGACAATCCCAAGTTCATCCTGGAACTGGAAGTGAACGGCAAGAGAGTGCTTTCCTCCGATGAACACTGGAAATGCACGGCAGACACAGCCATCGTATACAACCAGCTGCGCTGCGGAGAACACTTTGACGCAAGACTGTATGACGAAAACTGGACTGCCGCTGACTATGACGACAGTGCCTGGCAGAATGCCGTTTCCGACAGCACGCCGCCGGTGGGTACATTCCGTCCCTGTCCCTGCGAACCCATCCGGATCGACCGGGTATACCCTGCGCTGTCCGTGAAGGATATGGGGGAAGACCGGTACATCTTCGATTTCGGGCAGAATATGTCCGGGTTTATCCGGCTGACGGTGGATCAGGATGACGGGGATGAGATCGTGATCCGGTATGCGGAAGAACTGTATGAAAACGGGGAACCCAACTTCAACAACATGGGCTGCCATTATCCGGACACGCCCTTCCAGACGGACCGGCTGATCTGCCCTGACGGGAAATTCACATGGTCTCCGAAGTTTGTATACCACGGTTTCCGGTATGCGGAAGTGACCGGGATCAAAAATCCTACCCCGGCATCTGCCGCCGGTGTGTTCGTGCATCAGGATGTAAAAGCCAGAAGCAGCTTTGAATGCTCCGATCCTTTCCTGAACGAACTGTTCCGGATCGGTCAGATGGCTACCCTGTCCAATCTGTTCTACATGCCCACGGACTGTCCCACAAGAGAAAAGCTGGGCTGGTGCAATGATGCCCAGTCCTCCTGTGAGCAGATGCTGACAAACTTTACCACGGAACGGCTTTTCGCCAAGTGGCTGCAGGATATTTACGATGCCATGCTGCCGGACGGTCAGCTTCCCGGGATCATTCCCACAAGCGGCTGGGGGTACGCCTGGGGCAACGGGCCGGTTTCCGACGGAATTCTGTTTGAGATCCCCCACCGGCTGTATCTGCACACCGGAGAGACAAAATATCTCATAGAATCCCTGCCCTATTTCGACCGGTATCTCTGTTTCCTGGAAACCCGTGAAAATGCTGACGGGGATGTAACCTTCGGACTGGACGACTGGGCTCACCCCAGAGGCGCGGATAAAGTTACTGCCCCCTTCGTCAACAGTGCGCTGCGGATCAAGTTCCTGAAGATTGCCAACCTGGCGGCACAGCTTGCCGGTGAAGGAGAGGCGTACTGGGCAGAAAAACTGGCTAAACAGATTGCCGTTCACAGAGAAAAATACATGAACGCGGACAGCACCTGCAAAATCGACAAGCAGACTGCCGTTGCCATGAACATTGTTTACGGCATCTATGATGATCCGGAACCGCTGAAGGCACAGCTGGAACGTCTGGTGGAAGAAATGGATTACCATCACGACTGCGGCATGCTGGGTCTGCCCCATCTGTGGGAAGCACTGAATCTGTGCGGACTCCAGGAAGACGCCTACCGGATCCTGACCGCTTCCGGGTTCCCGTCCTACCGGAACTGGGTTGAGGACGGTGCCACCACCCTGTATGAAATGTGGAACATGGATTACTCCCAGAATCATCATATGTACTCCTGCTTCATGGGGTGGATGATGAGCACTATCATAGGGATCCGCAAAACCGAACCTGCTTACAATGCTGTCGAACTGGAGCCCTGCTTCTTTGAGGGACTTGACTGGGCAAAGGGACACATTGACACCCCTCACGGCACTGTATCCGTGGAATGGAAGAGGAGAAAAAATCCCCTCGTTACGGATGTTTCACTGACGATCCCGGAAGGTATGCGCGCACATTTCCGCGATACAGCGCTGTCGGCAGGGACTTCCGAATTCACAATAATCACAACTGTAATGTATTGATGCGATTTCCACAGAAAAAAGAGTCTCCGAAGACCGATTTGGTCCCGGAGGCTCTTTTGGGTTACAGAACAGCCAGCAGTATACCGGTTATTATAATACCGGCACACAGCAGTTTCCGCAGGATATGTTTTTCTTTATAAATAATCTTTCCGGCAGCGATGGTAACAAGCACGGAACACTGCTTGATCAGGGTCATGACAGTCACCTTGCTGTCCGGATCCGCATTGGCGGTGAACAGAAGTCTGTCACCGAACACCAGAAACAGGCTCATCAGCCAGATATACGGATTCTTCAGAGAACCTGTGATATCCGGTTTTTCTTTTTTCAGCAGAATGTATGCCAGATACATACAGGACAGGATCAGCATGAACCAGAACTGGAGCTGGGCGCCGGTGATCGGTTCGGTGGTCATGATATATTTGTCCAGGACACCTGATGTGGCACTGAACAGACTGGAAGCCATGGCGATCAGTATATCCCGCAGTGCACAGCCTTCTCTGGCGGCACTTTTCCGGTTGCCTGCCATATACAGTCCGAAACAGATCAGCGCCAGACTGATAATGCCGCGTACCGTCAGGGTTTCTCCCAGAAAAAGCACGCCCATGGCTGTGGAGAAAAACATACGGGACAGATCCACCACCCCATAAAAACTGACCGGCAGTTTTTTCAGGGAAACCAGGGAAGCCATCCAGGCAATAAACAGGACGGCGGCTTTCAGCGCGGACAGCCCCAGGCCACGGGGAGAGACGGAAAACACATTGCCTGCGGTGGGAATGGTCATGAGAAACCCGAGAAAGGTATACATGAAGAGGGTGCTCAGGATATCGGTCCGGGTCAGCGCTTTCTTCTTGATCGGTTCTCGGATTCCTTTGCACAAACCGAACAGGGTGACATACAGAATCCAGGTTTTCATGGGATTGCTCCGGTGGTATCAAATGAGAATTTTATAGTTCAGCAACAGCGGTACAGGTGGGAACCGATCCAGGTGTTTTCCGGTTCCCGGGAGCCGTTCCAGCCTGTCAGAAATACTGTTTTTCCTTCTGCCGGCAACAGATCCAGTTCCAGCCAGCGGACAGGATTGACGGCAGCGGCCATGACCGCTTCTGCAAAGGAAAAGCCGATTTCCGTCAGATTCTTTACGGATTTTGCGGTATAGCATCCGCCGCCGCTGAGACAGCCCAGTTCCTTTACCCGGTTGACGCCGTTTTTCACTTCCACTCTGCCGTAAATACCGTCCGGCAGATGGGTGGTAGCCACAGCATCGGACACCAGCATCAGACGTTCTGCGGGTTTACAGTGCCGCAGGAGCCGCAGCGTACCCGGATGCAGATGGGCCAGGTCACCGATCATTTCGCAGTATATAGCCGGATCTGTCAGGGCGGCGGTCAGAATGCCGGGTTCCCTGTGATGGATGGGTCTGGCGGCGTTGAAGGTATGGCAGATGGAACCCACACCGGCTTCAAAGGCTTCCAGCGCCGTTTCATACGCGCAGTCTGTATGTCCTGCCTGTATTTTCACACCTTTTTCCCGCAGATAGGCGATGACCTCCCGCGCTCCCTCCTTTTCGGGGGCAATAGTCATTTCACGGACGATATCTTCGTACCCTTCCGTCATTCTGCGATATGTTTCCACAGACGGCGGAATGACGGCTTCCATGGCACCGGGACGTTTTTCACTGATAAAAGGGCCTTCCAGATGTGCGCCCAGCAGAAGTGCGCCGCCGGCTTCCCCTTTTTTCTGCCGTTCCATAACTATGCGTATATTTTCCAGGCCTTTCCGGATCCGTTCGGGCTGACCGGATGGCGCCAGCATAATGCCGCTTGTACCGGCTTCCGCCAGTTTGACGAGCCAGTTTTCTATCTCCTCCGGCGTGGAACCGTATACCGAAACACCGTCGCCGCCGTGGATATGATTGTCCACAAGGCCGGGCGTCACATAGGCATACCGGAAACCGGCCTCCTCTTGGCTGTTTTCTTCTATGGCAGTGATCACGCCGTTTTCCACTGTGATAACAACATCATCGATCCAGTTGCCGTCTTTCAGAAATTTTTCTGCGGAAATACGGCAGGGGTCTGTATTTTTCATACTGTTTCCCTCTCTTGCTTTCAGGCGGCTTTTCAGCGGCGGTAAGGACTGTCAAAATGTGCTTCCGCATAAGCCACAGCTTCTTCCAGTGTCATGCCGGTAAAACTCTGGGCCCCCAGATAGCGTCCGGACTTCTTATCATCCGCAAAAATCCCTACCACATAGCCGGGAATCGCACTTTCCGGTGCACTGGGGGCATGTGGACCGCCCAGGTCTGTACGGCACCAACCCGGATCGGTCAGATTGATCATTACATCGGTGCCTTCTACTTTGGAACCCAGGTCAATGGTGATTTTGTCCAGTGCGGCTTTGCTGGCGGAATACCCTGCCTGTTCCGGCTGATACCGGATACCGCTGGTGGTATTGACAACCCGGCCGAAACCGCGCTCGATCATTTTCGGCATGAAATGATTGCAGATCATGGCAGGGGCGATGGTATTGATAAGGAAACTGTCTGTATAATCGGATACGGGTGTCTTGAAATATTCCGTACGGTATCCCACCTGCAGCCCGGCGTTGTTCATGACAATATCCACCTGCAGGTTCATAGCATCGATGGAATCCAGCATCCGGCTCACTTCTTCCGGATCGGACAGTTCTGCCGCCACGCTGCGTGCTTCCACACCCATAGCGCATACTTCTGCCATAATTTTTTCCGTATGTTCCGTCTTACGGCTGTGAAGGATCAGATTACAGCCCTGTTCTGCCAGAAATCCGGCTGCAAGATACCCGATTCCCCGGCTTGCTCCGGTGATAAGCGCCCATTTTCCCTTTACGTTTACCATATAAATCTCCTGTTTTCTATTGCTATTTACGTGTTTTTTTGCTATACTGTTACTATAGCCAATTGCAAAACTCTTGTAAAGGGGAACGCGGCTTTCTTGAAAGAAAGCCTGGCAAAGAACTTTAAAAGATTTTTGACTGGATATAGTGACTGCAATTCCGTGTGCCACTATATATAGAAATTGCAAAACACCAGAAATAGTGGAGCGAGCTCACGGGGACCTCTACCCCGTTCGCCACAGAACATTTTCGAGTGCTTGATTTCGTTTTTGGTGAGTTTTGCA
>SVSN01000013.1 GCA_015064285.1 Oscillospiraceae bacterium
TCAGCCCAGATGGGGATGGACAATGCTTCTCCTGCTGCCTGCCGTTGTGCTGGCTTTCGTTGCACTACCGGCGGCTAAAGGAAAACTGAAGGAAACGACAACCTTTATACTCACGACCGCATTGGTTATGATCCTGCTTCCGGCATCCGGGATGTATACGGTAGTGCTCGGCTTTCTGACTTCCGAGGAAACCACGGATATCCGGTACTATACCAGAGCTTATGAAGTGATCGGGGATGAAGACGGTGTGGAAGGCTTATTTCCGAAAAAGATTCCTGCGGACGCAAAAGATGTTACATTTTTATATACACCACAGGTTCTTCAGGGCGGCGAGGTATTTGAGCTGTCCTATACCACAACAGAGGAAAAGCTGGCAGAATGGAAGACTGTTCTCACCAAAGAAGCAAAGTGGATCGGCTCCAACAAAGAATGGCATGAAGCAAATCACTGGGGATTCCACGGTGAAGATTCTGTCCGCTATCATCTTGACTGGGACGGCGGCTACAACCATGGAGAGATGTGCTATGTGCTGATCGATGAAGAAATAAGCCGCATCACATTTTATTATTCGGAGTGGTAAAAACATACCAGAGCAGACGTTGGGGAACGGAGATATACTACGCTGTTTCTCCCGTGCAGAAGCCAATGAGTTCTGCTGTTTGCCGCCCCCAAAAAATGCCGTAAAAAAGGTCAATAGGACCTCAGCCCGCATCCTGAACGGAAAGTGCTCAGAATGTGTCAGCCTGATTCTGTTGACCTTATTTTGTATGGGGGACTTACACAAACTTTCTGTCGTACAGCAATGCGGCAATCAGCACCACAAAGCAGGAACCGGCATTATGCACCAGGGCGCCGGTGGTGGGGGTCAGCACACCCAGAACAGACAGCGCAACCGCAAGAATGTTGATGCACATGGACAGCGTGATGCTGAACTTGATGGTTTTCACTGTGGCATCGGACAGCCGCTTCAGATAGGGCAGCCTGGAGATATCGTCCCGCATGAGAACCACATCGGCAGCCTCCACGGCAATATCACTGCCCAGACCGCCCATGGCAACCCCCACATCGGCAGTCTTCAGCGCAGGTGCATCGTTAACGCCGTCGCCGATCATGCAGACAGTTTTTCCTTCCTTCTGTATGGCCGTGATGTTTGTGACCTTTTCTTCCGGCAGAAGCTGTGCTCTTACCTGCCGGATACCTACCTGCGCGGCAAAATAATCGGCGGTTTTCTGATTGTCGCCGGTCAGCAGAACGATGTCAGTGTTCATGCCGTGGAGACGATACACCATTCCTACGGCTTCAGGTCGGAGTACGTCGGACAAGGCCAGCACACCGATGCATCTGCCGCCTTCTGCCGCAAGAACGGATGCTTTGCCCTGTGTGCGCAGAGATGCAACGGTTTCTCTGATCGCATCGGTCAGCAGCGTACCGTTTTCTTCCAGGTAAGTTTCATTGCCGCAGAACAGCTTTTTGCCGCCCACTTCGGCCGTAATCCCTTTGCCTGCGGTCATTCTGAAACCATCGGATTCCACAACAGCTGCTCCTCTGGTGTTTGCACAGGCAACGATGGCTTTCCCCAGCGGGTGTTCGCTTTTTGCTTCTGCGGATGCGGCAAGGGACAGAAGTGCGTTTTCATCCAGCGATTCATCAAAGGAAATCACATCGCTGACTTCCAGCCGTCCGTAGGTCAGAGTGCCGGTCTTGTCGAAGGCAACCGTATTGACCTTGCCCATTTTTTCCAGCGCTTCGCCGGATTTGATGATCACACCGTGCCGGGTAGCCTGACCGATTGCCGCCATGATCGCGGTAGGTGTGGCAAGCACCAGCGCACAGGGGCAGAACACAACCAGAACGGTTACCGCGCGGACAATATCCTTCGTAACAATGCCTGCGATCACAGCGATCAGCAGTGCCGCAGGCACCAGCCAGCTTGCGGCAACGTCAGCGATTCTGGCCATAGGTGCCTTTTTGTCCTCGGCTTCCTGCACCATGCGGATCAGCTTCTGCAGGGAACTGTCTTCACCGACCCTGGTGGCCCGGATATCGATGGAACCGAACCGGTTGATGGTACCGCAGAATACATCGTCCCCGACAGCCTTATCTACAGGCAGGGATTCGCCGGTCATAATGGACTGATCCACGGAAGTTTCCCCAGTAAGAATCACACCGTCCACCGGGATGGTTTCGCCGGGGAGGATGCGCAGAACATCGCCTTCCCCGATCTTTTCGGCGGGAATCATTTCTTCCTTGCCGTCTGCGATCCGTCTGCCCTGGGTGGGTGCCAGGGAAATCAGCTTTTTCAGACCTTTTTTCGCCCGTTCGGTGGTCATGTCCTCCAGAATCGCACCGATTGCCATGATCCACGCAACCTCACCGGCGGCGAACAGGTCTCCGATGGCAATGGCGGCAATCATGGCAATGCTGATCAGCAGAGCGGAGGAAATTTTGCTGATACCCTTATTGTGGATCACACGCCATACGGCCAGGTACAGCATGGGTATACCGCTGATGATCACTGTCACCCACGCCGGATCGAAGGGAAGAAAATCCATAGAAACGGCAGAACCGCCGAATTCTTCTATCCAATGGGGAACCAGATCCAGCAGGAGAAACAGCCCGGATATAACAGTAGCCGGTACACTTTCCAAAATTTCGATGAGTTCATGCAGTTTTTTGCGCATAATCAAACCTCTCTTTATTGACTTCGGGAAAAAAAACGTGTATACTGGTGCCGATACGGAACGAACTGTTCGGTACAATATAGATTATACGGGTTTTTCACGGGAAAACAAGAATCAGTTCTGCTTCATTGTACGATACAGAACATTTTTACAAAACTGTTCGGGAGGGGTTATGGACAGAAGGCAGAAGAAGACCAGAGAGTCGATTTTTCAGGCATTTACGGAACTGCTGTCGGAAAAGCATTACAATCAGATTTCCGTGCAGGATATCATTGATCGTGCCGATATAGGCCGCACCACATTCTATGCCCACTTTGAGACAAAGGATTACCTGCTCAAGGATCTGTGCGAGGAACTGTTCGGCCACATCATTGACACTGCCATGGGACTCCCTCACGGACATTACCACTATTCCTGCTGCAGCGATACGGACTCCGTCTTTCTGCATCTTCTGCGCCACCTGCAGGAAAACGACAGGAATATTCTGCAGCTGCTAGCCTCCCAGAACAACGAGATTTTTATCCGGTATTTCAAGAGCAATCTGAAAAAGCTGATCCTGCAGCAGTACGCGGACAAGGGCCTGCTGACCACATCTGCACTGCCGGAGGATTATCTGGTGAATCATATCTCGTCGTCCTTTGTGGAAACGGTAGGGTGGTGGCTGGCGCAGGACATGAAAGAGCCGCCGGAAGCGATGAACGAATATTTCCTCGCCGTGATCGAGCCGCTCCTGAAGCAGGGATGAGACCTAAATCCTTCCGGTTTTCGGAAAACAGCAACAGCGTGTTGCTTGCCGTATCCCTTACGCTGTGATATAATGAAAACACAGACCAAAAAGGCGGTGAATCTATGGAAACAAAGGATATTTTACTGGAACTGCGGACGAAAAAAGGATATTCGCAGGAAGAGGTGGCGGAAAAGATTTTTGTCACCAGACAGGCAGTCAGCCGCTGGGAGAACGGGGAAACCACCCCCAATACCGAAACGCTGAAACTGCTCTCGAAGCTGTACGATGTGTCGATCAATACACTCCTCGGCTCGCCCAGAAAACTGATCTGTCAGTGCTGCGGTATGCCGTTGGAAGACGAGAATATCAGTAAGGAACCTGACGGCTATTTCAATGAGGAATACTGCAAATGGTGCTACGCCGACGGCAATTTCTGCTATACGAGTCTGGAGGAACTGACGGATTTTCTGGTGAATCATATGTCAAACGAAAACTGGCCGGCAGATCAGGCAAGGGCATTTTTTGAACAACAGCTTCCGCAGCTCAATTACTGGAAACGGTATCGTGAACTGGGCGGAGATACAAAATTTGAGGAATATAAAAAGCAGCTGATCCGGGAACTTAATGATCTGCACATTGAAGGAATGCCTGAAGTACTTTCGCTCAATTTCCTGCCCGGTGGGTATATCAATCTCGAGTATACGCTCCCGAACGGTCAGAAAGTGAAATTTCTGAACGACAGCGCCACCTACCTTGGGACGCAGCTGGAATGTGCATTCGGCGGGGAGAGATGCTTCGGTATCGCCGCCAATATGGATTTTCTGCTGGTCTGCACATACGAAGAAAATGGAGAAAATCCGGAGCTTGTGCTCTATAAAAAGAGATAAAGCAAAGCCGATGGGGAATCGTTTGGAATCCCATCGGCTTTTTGTATACCAGAAAACAATTCTCAGAACATCTGCCGCATATAGTCGATCCGTGCCGCCACTGCCGCTTTGGTGGTGGGCGCTTTCTGCATGATGTCAAACCCGTGCATCGTCCCTTTTGTTTCGTTCAGCACCACAGCGATCCCGGCTTCCCGGAGTTTTGCCGCGTACAGAATCCCATCGTCGTGCAGACAGTCGAATTCCGCCGTTTCAATGTACGCAGGCGGCAGACCTTCCAAGGACGCTGCTTCCACGGGGGAGTAGTACACATACTCCGGTGCATGGGGATCAGCCTTTGTCATAGGCCCGATCCGGTCGGACAGGGAAGAGTTCCACATAGGTGTATCCGTGAATCTTCGGCAGGATTCGCTGTTTCCCCGGGCATCCAGATAGGGATACGGTAGCATCTGAAACCGGAGTCTCACAGGATGCTGCCGGTCTCTCGCCATCATGCAGACACCCACCGCCAGAGTTGAGCCTGCACTGTCGCCGCCGATCCCGATCCGGGACACATCGATCTGCAGCAGTTCCGCATTGTCATATACCCGGCACAGGGCGGCATAACAGTCTTCAAAGAACACGGGATGCTTAACCTGCGGTGCCAGACGGTAATTCACAAACACAACCCTGCATCCGGCTTCCTTTGCGTAGCGCATGGCATTTTTGTAATGATATCCCGCCGCAGGAAGTACAAATCCGCCGCCGTGGAGATAGAGAAGGCAGGGTGCCTTTCCGTCAAGATCTTTCGGCGACAGGAGAAAAACCTCGACCCCCACACCGTCATAACTTGCCATTTCATGCCGGGTAACTGCCAGCTTTTTGTCCCGATAGATATACCCCGGTGTTTTCATGTGCGGTACGGACATTGCCAGAAATTTCTCGCTGATGGGCGGTGTGAAATGGGAAAACGGAAAAAATTCTCTTTTTATGGCGTATTTTGACATAAGAACACCTCATCAATCAGCACCAGATCATAGTCAGACACAGAAGCAGCGAAGACACAACGGGAACCGATATGGTATCCCATCCGCCTTTGGTGAACAGCTCTGTAAGAGAAGCGGCCGGTGCCACAGCCAGAGCGAACACCAGCGATATGTACCACGGCAGAGATGACATGGTGAGCAGTACCGGCAGCAGGCACACGAAAGAAGTAATCGCCATGCCCACGCTTCCTTCCACGGATTTTATGCCTTCTATGTATCGGCCCTGCAGCTTGTGTTTCCCGAAATTCTTCCCCACAATCGCCGCAACGGCATCCCCCGGACCCCAGGCCATGATCGCACCGATGGCGATGTACAGATGCCCGCGGCCGAATATGCCCCAGAAAACCGAGATCATCACCGTCATCAACCCGAAAAGTGCCACAAAACTGCGGATCACCTCATGTTTGGCTTTCTCCACGAACAATCCCTTATAAAAAGAAAAATTCTCAAAGAAATGAAGGGCTGTAATAACAAGAAGCAGGAATAGCACTTCCACCGCGGCGGCGATCCACCAGATGTTTGTCGATAAAACCAGCGGAAGGATGGAAGTGAACGCCACGATGTGCAGAAGCTTTCGGAAAATATAATCCGGTACCTTTGTGGTAAAGCGCACGATGATCAGGGAAGCTGCCAGAATTACAATGAACGCGATGTAAATACCCAGCACCTTCAGGTATTCCAGCAGATAAGGCATGTTCAGTCTGTCCAGATGGTTTATTGTAATCATGGACAACCCCAGCAAAAGCAGAATTGCGCCGGTGACATATCCGACCACTTTCCCCTTGACCCGGTTGGCGAATCTGGCGCTGACAAGGGAGAAGAAGGTGGCAACAGCAACGGCGATGAGCAGATAATCCCAGCATTCCAGAATAATGGTGGGTTCAATGAGAATATGGCTGACCGAGGCGATCAGTGCCGTAAAGGTCATGATGAAAGTGGAGGTGCCCACGGCGGTTTTGCGCTCATACCCCAGCATCGCCGTGAAAACAATCAGCATCATCATGCCGCCGCCGGAGCCGAAAAAGCCCGTGCCGAAGCCGATTGTCAGACCGAAGAAGAGGGAAACGGCGATTTCTTTGATTGTCAGCTTTACGTTGCCGTCCTTTTCCGGCCGCTCTTTGGAGTCGGGACTGACCAGAAACCGGATGCCGATTGCCACACAGAGAAGCAGCGAGAAGCCGCCCAGCACGGTCTGATGGGTAAAATACGCAGCGATGGAGCCGACCGTACACATCCCGATGATGCACGATGCGATCAGCCAGCCATGCTTCAGATCGATTTTTTTGTTTTTGGCGTAAACGGCAGTGGTCACAGCAGAGCCGAGAATGTCGCTGGCCAGAGCAATTGCCGTTGCCATGTATGCCCCGTGTTCTCCGCCGAAGGTGGGGCACAGCACGATCAGAAGGGGGACCATAGCCGTCGCCGCGCTGAGTCCCACCAGTCCCGTTCCGATACCGGCAAGCATCGCCGCAAGGGTTACAACGAAATATTCATGGATCATAGTTCAGCCTTCTTTTTGATGATGTTGCGTTGCTTCTATTTTATATGCAGAAGTATACCATATTTTTGTGAACATATAAAGGGGTGTGCCGTATTTTGCATGTGAAAAACGGATGTAAAGATGTGCACCTGTACAGAGGCAAAATTTTTTGCGGAATTTTTCACTTTAACATTTCTCAAACATTTCTCAAAAAAAACACAAACATCATCGGCGTATAATGATGCCATCAAAACAAAAACAAGTCAGAAAGAGGCAACAGAATGAACAGAAACGACACACAGTTTATCGCACAGAAGATCCGCGCACAGTATATGGAAAAGCAGGTTTCCGAACTGGACGAACTCCGGGCACTGGACGCAGAAGTAAAGAAGCCCGCCAATGTTTTCGGGTATGTTTTCGGCAGTATTTCCGCCATCATCATGGGCGCCGGCATGAGTCTGACCATGACCGACATCGGTGCAACTCTGGGGATCGGCAGTCCCATGGTGATCGGTATTGCGGTGGGCGTCATCGGTATGGTTATGGCGATCATCAACTATCCGATTTACAAAAACATCCTGAACAGCCGCCGGGAGCAGTATGCCGATGAAATCCTCGCCCTCAGCGAAAAGATCATGAACAAGTAAGGGAAATTCGGAATGAGCATCAAAAACTTTTTCAAGAATGCATTCAGCGATATGAAACAGTCCGCAAAGGCACAGCACGAGGTCGACAAAGCAACTTTCGCCGCAGCCAAGGCTGAATCCAAAGCACAGTTTGCAGAAGCAAAGGCAATGGGCAAGCCCGAAACCATGAAGAAAATGCAAAATGAACAGCGCGAAGCACAGATCCGGGAAGCCAACGGACGCATAGCGGCAGCCGAAAAGCGCATTGACGAAGCGAAAAACAAATAACACCAGTGGGTAGGACAGGTCATGAAACATGTGAACTGTCCTGCTTTTTTCACGGAAATACCAAACGGAAACAAAACTTTAACATTCTTGTGATACAATGCAGGCAGAAACCATATTCCCCGGAGGAGAAACATGTTCAAAATCCTTGTTGTAGAAGACGATACTGACCTGAACCGTACGGTCTGCACCTTTCTGAACCAAAGCGGCTACGAAGCTATGGGCTGCCTGCATGCCAATGACGCCTGCGATGCCATGTACGACACCGTATTCGATCTGATTGTGTCGGATATCATGATGCCGGATGTGGACGGATTTGAATTTGTGGAAAATGTCCGTGCTGTCAATGAAAATATCCCGATCCTGTTTATGACCGCCAGAGACGATTTCGCCGCCAAGCAGAAGGGCTACCGTGTGGGCGTGGACGATTACATGGTGAAGCCCATCGATCTGGATGAATTGTTCCTGCGGATCGGTGCGCTGCTGAGACGGGCAAAGATCGCCTCCTCCCGTCGTCTGGAAGTGGGGAATTTCATCATGGATGCGGACGAGCATACGGCGTATCTGAATGATGAAGAGATTCCGCTGACCACCCGGGAATTTGCACTGCTGTACAAGCTGCTGTCCTATCCGAAAAAGACTTTCACCCGGTCTCAGCTGATGGACGAATTCTGGGACGCCGAATCCTCCTCCGGCCCCCGTACCGTGGATGTGTACATGACCAAGCTCCGGGGGAAACTGGCGGACTGTGACGCCTTTGAAATCGTGACAGTGCATGGTCTGGGGTATAAGGCGGTAATCAAATGAAAAGGGATTCCGGAATCAAAAGCATTCTCCAGTCTGTCCATCACTATCTGATTTTCTTTCTCATCATTGCCTTCGTCATCACCTGCTGTATCATGCTTTTCGTCAGCATCCTGCAGAATACCCTGGGAATCAAATTCACGGAAGACCAGATCAGTGCGGCGGCAAAACTGACTTTCCTGAATGTGCTGGGTTTCAGCGCAGTTTTTACCCTGCTTGACGGTATCCGCAGACGGTTTATCATCATCCGTCCCATCCGGCAGATCATCCGGGCGGCGGAAAAGATGAGCGAAGGGGACTTTACCGTCCGGGTTCCTCCTGTTCATGGGATCATCGGGGAGGATATGTTCAACCAGATCGGGGACTGCTTCAATCAACTTGCCAAAGAACTGTCCGGCGTGGAAACGCTGCGCACAGACTTTGTGGCCAATGTATCCCATGAGCTGAAAACGCCCCTTGCTGTCATGCAGAACTACGGCACCATGCTGCAGGCACCGGATCTGACCGAAGAACAGCGGCTGGAATACGCAAAAGCAATCACGGATGCCTGTCGGAGACTTGCCAATCTGATCACAAACATACTGAAGCTGAACAAGCTGGAAAACCAGCAGATCTACCCTGTCGCGGCAGAATACGATCTCAGCGAGCAGATCTGCGAATGTCTGCTCCTGTTTGAGGAAGCATGGGAGAAGAAAAACATCGACATCGAAACCGACATGGAAGAAGGTGTCATGATCACATCGGATGCACAGCTGCTGTCCCATGTGTGGAATAACCTTTTCTCCAACGCCATCAAGTTCACCAAGCCCGGCGGCACGGTTTCCGTCAGTCTGAAAACCACGGAGCATCATCTGATCGTGCAGGTATCGGACACCGGCTGCGGCATGACACCCGAGGTCGGCGCGCATATTTTCGATAAATTCTATCAGGGCGACACATCCCATGCCACCCAGGGCAACGGTCTCGGACTTGCTCTGGTGAAGCGGGTCGTGGATATCATGCAGGGCGAGATCAGCGTGGAAAGTGCGGTCGGCAAGGGAAGTACCTTCACGGTAAAACTCAGGAGGGACTGACATGAACCACCGGAAAAACATATGGCTGAAGCTGCTGTTCCCGCCGGTATGGCTGATTCTGCTGCTGACGGTTTGCAGCGCGGCTGCTCTGATCGCCGTATTTGTGAACGGATGGGACACCTCACCTGTCGCCTATGCGGTGTATGTGCTGTCCTTTTACGCATTGTCCGTGTTCTGCCTTGCCTGCTGGAAGACCTTCCCGGGGTATTACAGAAGCATCAGGGGAAAGGTATACGATAACCGCTATGCCAGCCGGTATCTCACCGATCCGGTGTTCAGGACACACGTTTCCCTGTATACTTCCCTGGGGATCAACCTGTTGTATGCGGCCGTAAATGCCATTTCAGCGGCGGTCTACAGCACGGCATGGTTCGGGATCTTCGCTGTGTACTATGTCATCATGGCAGTCATGCGCTTCCTGCTCCTGCGCTATGTGAACCGCAACGCCATAGGAAAGAGCCGTCTCGGGGAGCTGAAGCGTTCCCGGCTGTGCGCATGCATCCTGATGCTGGTCAATCTGATTCTGACGGGAGCTGTGCTGATGATGGTGACCTTCGGCCGGGGCTTCTCCTATCAGGGCATACTGATCTACGTCATGGCGCTCTACACCTTTTATGTCACGGTTTCAGCCATCATCAGCCTGTTCAGGTATAAAAAGCTTGGCAGTCCCGTGATGTCTGTGTCCAAGATCATCCAGTTCGCCCAGGCACTTGTCTCCATGCTGTTTCTGGAAACCGCCATGTTCGCCCAGTTCGGCGGGGATATGGCACCGGAACATCAGCGGCTGATGATTATGCTGACCGGCGGCGGGATTGCTGTGGCCGTGGCCATTATGGCAGTCTACGTGATTGTCCGCAGCACAAAAGAAATCCAAAACAGGAAACAAACCGACTGAGGATATATATGGATAACAAAAACAAAGAAAACGGATCCACATTCAACTACACCTACTCCGCCAAAGAACAGGAGGAGCTGAAACGTATCCGTCAGAAATACGCACCGCAGGAAGAGGATAAAATGGAAATGCTGCGCCGTCTCGACCGAAGTGTAACCGAAAGAGGAACGGTAATTTCCATCCTTCTCGGCGTGATGGGCACGCTGATTATGGGGCTTGGCATGTCTCTGGCAATGGTATGGCAGGGCGTGTGGTTCATTCCCGGGATCCTTATCGGACTTGCCGGGATCGGGATCCTTGCAGCGGCCTATCCGGTGTACAACCGTGTCACCCGGAAAGAACGGGAGCGGATCGCGCCTGAGATCCTTCGTCTGACGGATGAACTGATGAAATAAGAGATATACAGAAGCGTCATGGAGATTTTTCTGCGGCGCTTTTGTTATGTTTAGGGGTATCTTTCTCCTGGTGAGCCATAATTCTCTCCGGAAAATCATATGCTGTCCCAAAGGGGGTGGACACATGAGAAACCGGCAGATCCGAATCCGCTGTGTGTATCAGAATGCGGGGAAAACAATCCGTGACCTTCTGATGGAATCTTTTCATCTGTATCTCAGCCGTATCTTTGCGGATTGATAGGCGGATGCGGTATACCATCCATACGGAACGGGCACCTGTAATAAGGAGTGAAAATGTACCTTGCCATAAGCAATCCAATGGAATACCGGGCGGCCTTATATATCAGGCTGTCCAAGGAGGATGAAAACGAAGGTCCTTCCCAGAGCGTGACCAACCAGAGATCCCTGCTGAACGAGTTTGTGAAGGAGCACTGCCTGCCTGTGTACGATACCTATGTGGACGACGGCTGGAGCGGCACCAGTTTTGACCGTCCCGCCTTTCAGCGCATGATCGGGGATATCGAAGCGAAGAAAGTCAATATGGTCATCACCAAGGATCTGTCCCGGCTGGGGAGAGACTATATCATGACCGGGCACTACATGGAACGGTATTTTCCCGAAAAACGGGTACGGTATATCTCTCTTCTGGACGGCATCGATACCGGAATCGAATCCGCTGCCAACGATATTACCCCTTTCCGCGCCATTATGAATGATATGTACGCCAGGGATATATCCAAGAAGATAAGGAGCGTAAAACAGGATAAGCAGCGGAAAGGACAGTTCATCGGCGGAAAACCGGTCTACGGCTACAGGATGCATCCCACGGAGAAAAACAAGATCGTCATTGATGAGGAAGCGGCACAAGTTGTAAAGCGGATTTTCTCCATGGCGCTGTCCGGGATAAGCTGCAGACAGATCGCAGTACAGCTGAATGACGAAAAGATCCCCCCACCGGCGGTGTATGCCGGACTGCATCAGGGACGTTTCGGGCCGTACACCGGACTGTGGAGCAGTGAGAGGATCTCCGAGATGCTGCAGAACGAAACCTATATCGGCAGCATGGTACAGGGACGGACGGTGAAAATCAGCTATAAGTCCAAGAAATGTCTGAAACAGGATCGTGAAAACTGGGTCGTTGTCGAAAACACCCATGAGCCGCTGATCGATAAGGAAACATTTCAGGCAGTGAGGAGGCTTGTCAGCAGCCGGAAACACACGCGCAGCAGAACATACGATTTTTTGCTGAAAGGTCTGATTTTCTGCCATGAGTGCGGCTATCCGCTGGCTGTACTGAACCGTAAAAATGCTGCCGGGGAAGATGTACTGTATTTTGTGTGCCGAACCTATCAGCGCTTCACGAAGGCTGGCGTCTGTTCCTGCCACTCTATCAAGGAAAAGACGGTGACGGATGCGGTTGTTGCCAGGATACGGGAGGTCTGTGCCTTGTACCTGGATCCGAAGCTGCTGCAGCCTGTCGCATATGCTGCGGTAGCGGACGCAGAAAAAGCAGCAGTACAGGAAGCGGAGATCCGATCTGTTCAAAGTAAGATCGACAGCCTGACACTCAACCTGGATACGATGTATGGGGATCGCCTGACCGGACTGCTCGGTGAAGCCGATTTCCAGCGGATTTATCAGCGGGTAAAAAAAGACAGAACTTCGCTGGAAGCAAAACTGAAAGAACTGGAAGCACAAAAAGAAAGCCCGGTCTGCAGAGAAGAACGGGCAAGGGAACTGGTAAGACAGTTTTCGGACACAGCCTGCACCAGCCGGGAACTCCTGGTCAGCCTCATTGAACGGGTGGAGCTGACCGAGGACAAGGAAATCATCATAAAATTCCGCTTCCGTGAACAGGAGGCGATTTCCTGAAGCCGGATCGCTTACAGTAGCCGCGGCCGTATGTATCCCGTATTGAAAAAGCGGCGCTGGAAAAGATCCGGAAGATTCTGTAGAACTATGTAAGGGACACACACGCGCCGCATGTCCCTTTCCACGATTTATCTCATCGAACCTTCATCTCAGACGGAGGTTCTGCGGATAGTATGGCCCCGGCGAACGGGAAATATGAATGGGAAAATCTGCGTAAAAAACAAAAAAACTTTTGAAAAAACTATTGACAAAAAAGAAGAAATAGTGTATAATCTATTGGAATGAAAAAGAAGCAGAACATTCTCCGTTCTCACCGGCTGTCAGGAAGACACGCCCGGTTAATAGAAACTGCCTGAGAGGGCTTTTCTGTCGTGCGGGGAACTGTTTCCGGCACGTTTTTTGTTTTGAAAATATGGAGGTGCGTAACCATTAGCGCAAAAGAACTGTACATCAACGACGACATCCGGGCCAAAGAAGTCCGTATGCTGGATGAAAACAACGGCCAGCTGGGCATTATGAGCCTGAACGACGCCAAGACCTATGCTTACGACCGTGGACTGGATCTGGTCCTCATTGCACCCACTGCCACGCCGCCGGTATGCCGGGCTATGGACTACGGCAAGTACCGCTACGAGCAGGACAAGAAGGAAAAGGAAGCCAAGAAAAAACAGCAGGTTGTGGAAGTCAAGGAAGTGCAGCTTTCCTGCCGCATCGATACCCACGACTTTGAAACCAAGGCCGGTCACGCCATCAAGTTCCTCTCCGAAGGCAACAAAGTGCGTGTCAAGCTGAAGTTCAAGGGACGTGAGATCGCGCATCAGGAGCTGGGCCGCGAAATGCTGGAAAAATTTGCGGAAGCCTGTTCCGAAGTGGGAACTGTCGATAAGAAGCCTGTACTGGAAGGCAAGCAGCTGACCATGTTCATGGCTCCCGTTTCGCAGGGCAAGGACGCCAAATAATCGGTAGGGCTTGCCGTGTCTGCAGGGTTGTGCAGTTTCGTCCCCAAGGGCGCACCCGCTGACTGACATTGGTTCCGGCACCATACCGGGCTGACTGTATCGCATGAACCGCATACCAAATCGAAAGGAAATAAGAAAAATGGGAAAGATTAAGACGCACAAGGCTTCTGCCAAGAGATTTACCGTTACCGGTACCGGCAAGGTAAAGGTTTACCATTCCGATCACCGTCACAACCTGGGTCAGAAGGATGCCAAGAGAAAGAGACATCTCCGTGACAGCCAGATCCTCTCCAAGGCTATGACTGCCAACGTAAAGAGACTGATCGGTCAGGACTAATCGGTAAAACTCGATAAAAAGACAGAAAGGAATATATAGAGATGGCAAGAGTTAAGGGCGCAATGATGACGCGCAAGAGAAGAAATAAAGTTCTGAAGGCAGCCAAGGGCTACTGGGGTTCCAAGAGCAAGCATTTCAAGATGGCCAAGCAGGCCGTTATGAAGAGCGGCAACTATGCCTATATCGGCCGTAAGCAGAAGAAGAGAGAATTCCGCGCTCTGTGGATCACTCGTATTTCCGCACAGGCTAAGGTAAACGGTATCAACTATTCTCAGCTGATGAATGGTCTGAAGAAGGCCGGTATCACTCTGAACAGAAAGATGCTTGCTGAAATCGCCGTTTCCGATAAGGACGCATTTGCTGAAATCGTAGCAAAGGCAAAGGCTGCTCTGTAATCGAACATAACTATGGGTGTTGCAGCGGATTGTGACACCCATTTGTTGTATCTGCAAAAAAACAGGAATAAGATCGTTTTGGGAAAATCCGGAGAAGGGAAGGCGGACGGAATATGACAAGAGAAGAATGCATCAGTCGGTTTCAGGCGGAGTATCTGCGTTCCCGGACCGGCGCAACGGTGTCGATGCTGGCGAAACTGAAAGACGCAAAGTACCGGGAAGAATACGGCCTGTTTCTGGCGGAAGGCGTGAAGCTGACGGAAGAAGCCCTGGCGTGTCATGGGCAGAGTGCGGAGACAGAAATGCTCTTTGTCAGTGAAAACGCGCTGCAGAACGAACGTATCCTGGCTTGTCTGGAAGATGCCGGACGATGCGGAATTCCGATCAAGCTGGCTTCTTCCGAGGTTTTTGAGAAAGCGGCAACCGAAAAAGCACCCCAGGGGATCATAGCGGTTCTGAAACGAAACGGAGCTGCGGATTTGTCTTTCCGGACGGAGGGACGGTATCTGCTGCTGGATACCATTCAGGATCCCGGAAATCTGGGCACTATCCTGCGCTCGGCAGTGGCATTCGGTGCAGATGGTCTGATCGGCTGGGACTGCGCAGACCCCACCGGCCCGAAAACCGTACGCGCATCCATGGGAGCGGTGTTCCGCTGTCCTGTAACCATGACAAAAGATCCAGCAGGTATCATCCGGAAGCTTCAGGGGGAAGGACACAGGGTTCTGGCAGCGGCACTGGCGGAAAACAGCCTGTGCGCCGGGAAAACGGAACTGCTTCCCAATGACTGTATCATCATCGGCAACGAAGGGCATGGCGTGTCCGAAGAGATACTGGCAATGTGCGACGGTGTGATCCGGATCCCCATGCAGGCAGTTACGGAAAGCCTGAATGCATCGGTGGCAGCATCGGTACTGATGTGGGAATATTACCGTACTTTCGGGCTATAAACACAGAAAGGAGCAGACGCAATGGAACGTATGGAAGAATTGCTGCATTGGATCTGGATGGCAGAGGCTTTGGGAGCGGGCAGCCGGCTTGGAATTGTGCTGCTCCGGGAATTCGGTACCATCGGCAAGATCTACCGCCAGAAAGCGGAAAGTGTGGAAAAATGGAAGTTCCTGAACCGGAAAGAACAGAATGTTGCGGCGGAAATGCTGCGGCATAAATCTCTGGAACCGGCGGAAAAGATTCTGCAGAAATGCACAGAACTGGGGATCCGGCTGGTTCATTATGAAGAACTGGGCTATCCGGAATCTCTGCGTTCCCTGCCGAATGCACCGCTGCTGCTGTACTACAAGGGAAATCTGCCCCTGATCGACAAACGCTTTACTACGGCGGTGGTGGGTACCCGGAAAATGTCCGATTATGGCCGGAATATGGCGTACAGCATGGGTTACGGACTGGCGGCCGGCGGTGCTGTGGTCATCAGCGGTATGGCTCTTGGTGTGGACAGTATGGCAATGATGGGAGCGCTGGATGCCGGCGGGATTACGGTAGGCGTGCTTGGCTGCGGGGTGGATATTGTGTATCCCCGGGAACACGTGCAGGTATACCGCAGGATTCTGGAATGCGGCGGATGTATCCTTTCGGAATACGCACCCGGCACAGAACCGGACGGAAGACATTTTCCCGTGCGGAACCGGATCATCAGCGGTCTTTCCGATGCCGGTGTGGTGGTGGAAGGCGATGCCAGAAGCGGTTCTCTGATCACGGCAAAACACCTGATCTACCAGGGACGAAAACTGTTTGCGGTACCCGGTCAGGTGGGTGTGCCGGGCGCGGAAGGACCCAACAACCTGATCCGCGACGGAGCACTGCCTGCGGTGACGGCAGAAGATATATTATGTGAGTTTACCTATATGTTTCCGGACAGTATCCATATGGGCGCGGCGCATCAGGCGTACCGTCGGCTGAATCTGGAGAATGCTTCCCGGCAGACGATGTCCGCTACGGGTGTCGGCGCAAGGAACAGCCGGAATTATGTAGGCGAGGGCACATACGGCGGACGCAATACAGTTCCGGAACCGCCGGGAGATATCACATCCGGCAGTGTCACCGGTGTGCCGGCATGGATCTATGCGGAGACTGCCCAGGCGGTTTCCAGATCCGAAGCGCCGGTCATGCCGGAAGCCGCGCGGGAAGAAACTGTGCAGGCAGAGCAAGTACCGGATACCGGTAAGAAAAAATCGGTTCTGGAACAGCTCCGGGAAAACCTGCGGAAACAGCAGAATCCGGAAACAGAACAGACGGCCAAAACAGCCGGAGCGAAAAAAACTGTAAAAGCAAGCACATCCGGGAAGACCGAAAAACGTCAAACGGAAAAAAGTTCCCAAAAAGACACAGAAAAGATACAGCCCGCACATAAAAAGGATACAGATATGCTTGATGAAACGGAGCTGCGGGTATATAATAGTATGAAACCGAACGTGCCCATGATGCCGGATGAGCTGGTGGCGAACGGTTTTTCCATCGGTCAGGTGATGGCTGCCATGACATCTCTGGAAATGGCAGGGGTGATTGAAGCGGGCAGCGGCGGGTATTTCCTGCGGACCGATCCGGACGATCTTCCGGTTGTACTGGTGGAAGATACCGAGCTGGAAGACAATACACGGCATGATTGAATCGACAGAAAGATGAGGAAAGCGCAGAGCTATGTTAAATCTGGTGATAATGGAATCTCCCACAAAAGCAAGCACAGCCAACAGCTATCTGGGTTCCACCTATAAGGTGGTGGCTTGCAAGGGGCACCTGCGGGATCTGCCCAAATCCACCCTGGGGATTGATCTGGAAAACAATTTTGAAGCGCATTATATAAACATCCGGGGCAAGGGCGACCTGATCCGGGAACTGAAAAAAGAAGTAAAAAAAGCCGACCGCATTTTCCTGGCAACGGACCCTGACCGGGAAGGAGAAGCCATTTCCTGGCATCTGATGACAGCGCTGGCAATTCCCCCTGAGAAGGCGCACCGGATCACTTTCAACGAAGTGACCAAAACTGCTGTGAAAAATGCCATCAAGTCTCCCCGGGCGATCGATATGGATATGGTAAACGCCCAGCAGGCGCGCCGGATTCTGGACAGAATCGTGGGGTATAAGCTCAGTCCGTTCCTGTGGAAAACGGTCAAGAGCGGTCTTTCCGCCGGACGGGTGCAGTCTGTGGCGACCCGCATCATCGTGGAACGGGAAAATGAGATCCGTGCCTTTGTTCCGAAGGAATACTGGACCATTGACGCCGATCTGGAAACCGCAGGCGGGAAGAGCTTCCAGACCCGGTTCTGGGGACTGGCGGACACCAAAACCAAAATGGAGCTGAACAACGAAGCGGAAGCCGCCGAGATTGTTGCCGCATGCACGGGCAAACCTTTTGTGGTAACGGAAATCCGCAACGGGAAGAAGATCAAGAACCCTGCACCGCCTTTTACCACCTCCACTCTGCAGCAGGAAGCCTCCCGGAAACTGAACTTCCAGTCCCAGCGTACCATGAAAGTGGCGCAGGAACTGTATGAAGGGCTGAGTCTGGGCAGCGAATTCGGCGGAACCCACGGTCTGATCACCTATATGCGTACAGACTCCCTGCGGATCTCCGACGAAGCCAGAGAAGTGGCCAAAAATTTCATCTGTCAGAAATACGGCGAGGACTATTATTCTGCCAAGCCGAGAATCTATAAAGCCAAAGCCGGCGCCCAGGATGCACACGAAGCCATCCGTCCCGCCGACCCGACACTGGAACCGGCCAGCATCAAAAAACTGCTGACTTCCGACCAGTATAAACTGTATAAGCTCATCTGGGATCGCTTTATCGCCAGCCAGATGGAATCTGCCGAGCTGGCAACCGTACAGACGGACCTGCTCTGCGAAAAATATATTTACCGGACCAGCGGGTATACCGTGAAATTCCCCGGATTTATGGCGGTGTATGAAGAGTCCACAGATGAGAAAAAGAACGATGAAGACGGTACCAATACCCGTCTGCCGCAGTTCACGGAAGGGGAAGAGCTGAAAAACCTGGGCGTTGTTCCCGCACAGCATTTCACAGAACCGCCGGCACGGTATACCGAAGCTTCTCTGATCAAATTCCTGGAAGACGAAGGGATTGGCCGTCCCAGTACGTATACGCCTACCATTACGCTGATCATTTCCCGGGGCTATGTAAAACGGGAAGGAAAATCGCTGGTACCCACGCAGCTGGGCGAAGTGATCACCCGGATCATGTGCGAACAGTTCCCGGATATCGTGGACTATAAGTTCACAGCCAATATGGAAGACAGTCTGGACGATATCGAAAACGGCGAAAGCACCATGAACGATGTTCTGACCGCTTTCTATGATGGGTTCAAAAAAGAACTGGATGCGGCGATGGAAAATGTGTCCAAGGAAGAGATCGATGTGCCGGATGAAGTCACCGATATCGTCTGCGAACATTGCGGAAGCCTGATGGTGGTGAAGAACGGCCGGTTCGGTAAATTTGCCGCCTGCCCCAATTACCCCAACTGTAAGAATACCAAACCCCTGACCAAGAGCGGGGAAGCACTGGTGGAAAAGAAACCCGAAATCGCACCTATGAAATGCGAACTTTGCGGCTCCGATATGATCCTGCGGAACGGACGCTACGGCAGTTTCTATGCCTGCTCCAGATATCCGGAATGCAAGTTCACCAAGCAGAAGGTCAAGACGCTGGGCGTCAAGTGCCCGGACTGCGGTGCGGAGCTGGTGACTAAGTATGGTAAAAACCGCACTATGTTCTACAGCTGCGAACGGTACCCCAACTGTAATTTTTCTTCCTGGGATCTGCCCACCAATGAAAAATGCCCCAAGTGCGGAGATATGCTGCTGAAAAAGAAGGGGAAGAACCATATTCTGGTCTGCCGGAATGCCCAGTGCGACTATAAGGCGGAAGTACCTGAAGAAGCGGTAAGTGTACCGGATATGGAATAAAACAATCGGAACGGAGCTTTTGTATGGCTGTTATCAATGTATACGGAGCCGGTCTTGCCGGGTGTGAAGCGGCATGGCAGGCAGCCGGAATGGGCGTGCAGGTCAATCTGTACGAAATGAAACCGAAGAAAAAATCTCCCGCCCACCATGCGGATACCTTTGCGGAACTGGTCTGCTCCAATTCTCTGCGTTCTGCGGAGATCACCAATGCTGCCGGTCTTCTGAAAGAAGAAATGCGTCGGCTGGGTTCCATCATCATGGAGGCCTGCGGTGTATCCGCCGTTTCGGCAGGCGGTGCCGTTGCGGTAGACAGAGAACAGTTTTCTGCGTATATCACTGACAAAATCCGTTCCTGCCCCAATATTCACGTGATCGAAGAGGAAATGACTGCCATTCCCGAAGATGAAATCACGGTGATCGCAACCGGTCCCCTGACATCCGAGGGTCTGGCAAAAGCCATTCAGGAAAGGATCGGCGGAAACAGTCTTTCCTTCTTTGATGCCGCCGCCCCGATCGTGGATTTTGAGTCCATTGATATGACAAAAGCGTTCTGGGCCACCCGGTATGACAAAGGTGATCCGGACTACATCAACTGTCCCATGACGGAAGCGGAATACAAAGCGTTTTACGATGCACTGCTCCACGCGGAAGAAGCAAAACTGCATGATTTTGAGGAAGGCGAAAAGCTGACCGTGTTTGAGGGCTGCATGCCGGTGGAAGTGATGGCGCGCCGCGGGGAAGATACCCTTCGCTACGGCCCCATGAAACCTGTGGGTATCCGCCATCCGGAAACGGGTGAGGAGTTTTATGCCATTGTGCAGCTGCGCCGTGAGAACCAGCGGGGATCCATGTTCAATATGGTAGGGTTCCAGACCCACCTGACCTGGCCGGAACAGCGGCGTGTCTTCCGGATGATCCCGGGACTGGAAAACGCTCAGTTCCTGCGGTACGGGGTGATGCACCGGAATACATTCCTGAATTCCCCCGATCTGCTGGATCAGGATTATTCCCTGCGGACAAACCATAACATCTATTTCGCCGGACAGATGACCGGTGTGGAAGGGTATATCGAATCGGCAGCTTCCGGGTATGCAGCCGGTGTTAACGCTGCCTGCCGTGCGCTGGGCAGAGATCCCTATATTTTCCCGGAAGAAACCATGATCGGTGCCATGGCCTGGTATATTTCCCACGGAGAACAGACGCTGTTCCAGCCTATGAACGCCAATTTCGGCATTGTTCCGCCTCTGGAAAAGAAGGTAAAAGGCGGAAAACGGGCGCGGAATGAAGCGCTTGCCGCCAGAGCCCTGGAAACTGTCAGCCGGACTGCCGAAGAGCTGCGGAAATATACGGTGGAAAACGAATAAGCAACCTGATAACGGAGATGGAATAACATGAAAATTATTATAGATGCCATGGGCGGCGACAATGCCCCGGGTGAAATTGTAAAAGGCGCTGTGGAAGCAGCCGGCCGTACCGATTCCAAAATTGTGCTGGTGGGGGATCAGGCAAAGATCGAACAGTGCCTGAAGAATTGCCAGGCCAATCCCCGTACCATGGAAATTGTACATACAGAAGAAACCATATCCATGGAGGATGATCCGCTGTCGATCCTGCGGGCCAAGAAAAACAGTTCCATGGGCATGGGTCTGCGGATGCTGAAGGAAGACGGCGACGCATTTATTTCCGCCGGGAATACCGGTGCCCTGCACGCCGGCTCTTCGCTGATCATCCGTCCCGTCAAAGGGCTGCAGCGTTCCGCTATTGCCACTGTGCTGCCGTTCCAGCGTCCCTGTCTGCTGATGGACTGCGGCGCCAATGTTACCGTAACGGCGGATTATCTGGAACAGTGGGCGATCATCGGCTCCCTGTACATGGAATATGTGCTGAAAGTGAAGAACCCGGAAGTAGGTCTGCTCAACAACGGTACGGAAGAATGCAAGGGAACACCGGTACAGGTGGATGCATTCCAGAAACTGAAGCAGAACGAGGCGATCCGCTTTGCCGGCAATATTGAAGGAAAGGAAATTCCGTCCGGGCTGTGCGATGTGCTGGTAACCGACGGCTTTACCGGAAACATCACTCTGAAAATGCTGGAAGGAATGGCGAAGTTTCTCTTTGGTCAGCTGAAGGGGATGTATACCCGCAATGTTATGACCAAGGTATCCTTCCTGGTGATGAAAGATTCTCTGAAGGATCTGAAAAAGTCCTTTGATGCATCGGAATATGGCGGGGCCCCCCTGCTGGGACTCCAGAAGCCGGTAATCAAAGCCCACGGCAGCTCCGATGCCAGAGCGATCATGAACGCCGTCCGGCAGGCAGAAGCGTTTGTAAAGACAGGTGTTATCCAGGAAATGGAAACACATATGAAGAAATACGACCGGTCTGTACTGCGGAACAAGCCTGCAGAAGAAGGGCAGAAAGAAAGCGAATAAGGTATGGCAGACAATAAGACTACACATAATTCCAAACCGTTTCAGGAAGCCAGAGCCTCCGAGGAACTGGAAAATGCCATTGGCTATACCTTCCGGGACAAACAGCTGCTTACCGAGGCCCTGACGCATTCCTCCTATTCCAATGAAAAACGCAGCAAGGGGATCAGACGTCCCTGCAACGAGCGGCTGGAATTTCTGGGAGACTCTGTCCTGTCCATACTGGTCAGCAGCTACCTGTTTGAATCCTACAGAGACATTCAGGAAGGCGAACTGACCAAGATCCGTGCAGCAGTGGTCTGCGAAAAGGCACTGTCCCGTTTTGCCGCCAGAATTGAACTGGGGCAGTATATGCATATGGGGCATGGTGAATCCATGAATAACGGCCGCACCCGTCCTTCCATTCTGGCGGATGCCTTTGAAGCACTGCTGGCTGCCATGTATCTGGACGCAGGAGAAAATTTTGAACCGGCGCGGACCTTCCTGATGCCGTTTATTCAGGAAGAACTGCAGGTGATCCGGGATAACAGCGTGTTTGTGGACTATAAAACCACACTGCAGCAGATTGTGCAGCAGGTGGAAGGTGAACGGCTGGAATATATTCTGGTGGGCGAAGCAGGCCCGGATCATGCCAAGGTGTTTACGGTAGAAGCACGACTGAACAGCAATGTGATCGGCAAAGGCAGTGCACGTTCCAAAAGAGAAGCGGAACAGAATGCCGCCAAGGAGGCGCTGGTTCTGTTCGGTCAGAAGTAATGATGAAAAAACATATCAATATCCCTTTGTTCATCCCTCATATGGGCTGCCCGAATCAATGTGTGTTCTGTGACCAGCGCACCATCTCGGGCGCCTGTTCTTTTATCCGGGAAAATGCCAGAGACACCGTTGAGCAGACCCTTGCTTCCGTTTCTCCGGAAACAGAATGCGAGATTGCCTTTTTCGGCGGTTCTTTCACCGGTATCGACCGGCAGCTGATGACAGATCTGCTGGATATGGCGCAGAGCTATGTGGATGCCGGCCGGGTAAGCGGTATCCGGATGTCTACAAGACCGGACTATATTGATGACGAAATTCTGCAGATCCTGTCCCGGTATACGGTGTCTGCCGTGGAACTGGGGATCCAGAGCATGGATGATGCTGTGCTGACGCAGTGCCGCCGGGGACATACGGCTGCCCGGACGGAGGAAGCATGCCGGATGCTGCGGGAAGCGGGAATTCCCTGGGTGGGACAGATGATGATCGGTCTGCCCGGTGCGGATGGGGATACGGAAAAACGCTGTGCCGAAAAAATCTGCCGTATGGGCGCCTGTGCCTGCCGGATTTACCCCACCATTGTTCTGCAGAATACAGAACTGGCGCGGCTGACAATGGAAGGAATATATACCCCGCTGTCTGTGGAGGAAGCTGCTCTGCGAAGTGCCGATGTGCTGGAGATTTTTCTGGCTGCCGGTGTGTCCTGTCTGCGGATCGGACTGTGTGACAGCGAATCCCTTCACGATCCTGCATCCTGCCTGGCCGGGCCGGTGCATCCTGCCATGGGTGAGCTGGTGGGAAGCCGGATCTATCGCCGCATAATGGAAGCTGCCCTGGAGGCGATGATGCAGAACGGACTCGCTTGTGGGACAGAACTGGCGGTAACGGTGCCGAAAGGGGACATTTCCCTGGCGGTAGGACAGAAGCGGAGCAATGTACGGGAAATCGAGAGAAAATATCCGGTAAAATTGCGTAAATTTCTTGAAAACCCGGAACAGATACGGTATAATATAAAATTAGGTATATTTGCGGAAATGCAGTAAACAACAGGACAGGAGGCGGGACAGTTGTACTTAAAATCTCTGGAGCTTCACGGGTTCAAGTCTTTCCCGGAGAAGACCGTACTGCAGTTTCATGACGGTGCAACGGTCATCGTCGGACCCAACGGAAGCGGTAAATCCAATATTACAGACGCCATGCGGTGGGTGCTTGGTGAGCTTTCCACCAAGAATATCCGAGGCAGCAAAATGGAAGATGTGGTCTTTGCCGGCGCTGACGGGAAAAAGCCCATGAGCTTTGCGGAGGTTTCCGTGACCTTTGACGACAGTACGGAACCGAAAGTGCTGGCCTCCGGATACGATGAAGTCACCGTGACCAGACGGTATTACCGCTCCGGCGACAGCGAGTATTTCATCAACCGGAAGAGAGCCAGACTGAAGGATATCTATGAGCTGTTCATGAATACCGGGATCGGCAGAGAAGGGTATTCCATCATCGGGCAGGGAAAGATCGCCGAGATCATATCGAAAAAGAGTGAAGAACGGCGTTCTGCCTTTGAAGAAAGTGCCGGGATCAGCAAATACCGGTACCGGAAAACCGAATCCGAAAAGAAACTGGCGGAAACCACAGCCAATATGGAACGGGTTGCCGATATCGAAGGGGAACTGGCTGCCCGGATCGTTCCTCTGGAGCGGGATGCCGCCAAAGCCAGAAAATATCTGGAACTGTACGACGCCAAAAAACGCACCGACACCGCTCTGTGGCTGTACGATGCGGATGTATACAGTGAGAATATCAAAAAAGCCAGTCAGGACACCAGAATGTCCGCTCATGAACTGGAAATGGCAGACGACTCCCGGAAGCAGACGGAAGACCGGATAGACCGGCTGTATGAGCAGTCCCATGCCAATAAAGAAGCTTCCCAGCACACCCATGAGCAGTACAGCGCTGCCGCAGGAGAAAAAGCAGCTCTGGAAGGGGAAGTGCAGGTAGCACAAACGGAAAAGAAGCACAAATACGATCAGATTGCAGCGGAAGAAGCGGCCATCGCGGCAGCAGAATCCGAAATCCGCTCTGCAGCCGACAGAGAAAAGGAACTGCTGCAGCGGAAGACCGAAACAGACAACCGTTACGACGAAGAAGAAGCAGAAGCCGAAAAGGCGCAGGAAACCACAGACCGGTATACCGCTGCCCGTAAGGAAGCCGCCGATCAGCTGGAAACCCTCCTTGTTTCCCAGAAAGAGAAGGAAACGAATCTGACAGAACTGCGCGTGCGGATCCATATGCTGCAGGAGAACGCGTCCAGCCACAGCCGCCGTCAGCAGACCATTGCGGAAGAACTGGAAAAATATCGTTCCGAAGAAGCCGGATATGACCGGATTATCCGCAGCTGCAGCCAGACCATACAGGAATACCAGGCAAATCTGGACGCATTGCAGACCTCCATGGCCGATTCTGACCGGGAAACGGAAGCGATCCGTCAGAAGCTGTCTGCCATACAGAACCATCTCACCGGGCTTGCCGGGCAGAGAGAGGGGCTTGTCAGCCGGATGAACGCCCTGCAGCGAATGCAGGAACATTTTGATGGCTACAATAACAGTACCCGCTTTGTGATGAGCCAGGCCGGAGAGGGCAGACTGCAGGGGATCCATGGCCCTGTGTCCCATCTGATCCGGGTACAGCAGGCATATGTGATCGCTATCGAAACCGCTCTGGGAAGTGCGCTGCAGAACATCATTACAGAAGACGAAAATGCTGCGAAAGCCGCCATTGCCGCGCTGAAACAGGCGAATGCGGGCCGGGCAACGTTCTATCCCATCACTACCATCCGTCCCCAGGAACGGGGCAGGGAATTTGACGGTGTGGAAACCGGCACCGGCTTCATCGGATACGCCGACACACTGGTGGAATGCGACGAGCAGTACCGGAATATCATCCGTTCCCAGTTGGCCAGAACAGCCGTGTTTGATACGCTGGATCATGCCACAGAAATGGCACGCCGGAAAAACTGGCGGATCCGGACGGTAACGCTGGATGGACAGATCATCAATGCAGGCGGTTCTTTTACCGGCGGACAGGCCAAAAAAGAAAGCGGAATTCTGACCAGATCTTCCCAGGTAGACCGGATGGCGGAAGAACTGAAGATCCTGGACAAGACCATCGCAGATACAAAAGCGGCGCTGGAAAAAGAACAGAAAAAGGCAGACGAAGCCGCATCCCGCAGCAGAGACGGAGAAGAAAAACGGTCTATTCTCACCACGCTGCTGCAGGCAGAAGAGTCCCAGCGGAAAGAAACAACAGCAAAAAAAGAATATGTGGCGGGACTTCTTGCCAAGCTGCTGCAGGACAGTGCTTCTCTGGAAGAATCCGGCCGGCGCAGTGCTGCAGATATGGCGGAAATGACCGCACAGACGGAGACACTGCAGACAGAAATCGAAGCCATTGCCGCCCGCAGAGAAGAGATCGCCGTGGAGCGGAATGAAACGGAAGATGAGCTGAACCGCTGGCAGCAGACATGGCAGGAATGCCGGATCCGACTGGCAGAGCTGGCACGTGACAGGGAAAACCTGGCGGATCTGCTGACAGATTGCCGGAACCGTATGCAGACTGTGCAGGAAACGGTGCAGGCATGTGAAGCACACATTCTGGTTCTGCAGGCAGAGATTGCGGAGATTGAAAAACAGATTGCCGAAAAAACGGAAGCGGGTACCCGTCTCACGGAAGCAATCGATGTTTTGTCTGCCAAACAGCAGACACTGCAGGAAACCGGTGATGCTCTGGACAAAGAGCTGGCGGAACTGCAGGTGCGGCTGAAAGAGCAGAACAACAAAAAAGAACTGGTATACATAGCGCATACCAAAAATGAAACCCGGCTCCAGACGCTGCAGTCCGAATACGATAAAATGACCCAGAAGCTGTGGGACGAATATGAACTGACATATGCCACGGCAAAGGCCTATCTGGAAGAAGCAGAGGTGCCGCCGGTAGGCCAGGGCGAGCGGACATCTTACCTGACCAGACAGAATGCGCTGAAGGCGGAAATCCGCAGCCTGGGCCATGTGAATGTGGATGCGATCGAGGAATATGCGGAAGTCAAGCAGCGGTACGATTACATCAAGGCCCAGATGGATGACCTGACCAAGGCCAAGGAAGAGCTGGAAAGGATCTTAGACGGTATCGAAAAGGATATGCGTGATATTTTTGTGTCCGCATTCCAGAAGATCAATACCTATTTCGGGCAGGTGTTCCGGGAACTGTTCGGTGGGGGACACGCGGAAGTGGTGCTGACCGATCCGGAAAATCCCCTGACCTGCGGAATTGACATCAACGCTGCTCCTCCCGGCAAGACCATCAAGAACCTGAATCTGCTGTCCGGCGGGGAACAGGCTTTCATTGCCATTGCGCTGTTGTTTGCGCTGATCAAAGTGAATCCGTCTCCCTTCTGTATTTTTGACGAAATCGAAGCGGCGCTGGACGAAACCAACGTGGCCAGAGTAGGGCGGTATGTGAAAAAGTACACCAGCGAGATGCAGATCATCATGATCTCTCACCGGCGCGGCACCATGGAAATTGCCGATACGCTGTATGGCGTTACCATGCCCCAGCCGGGGATCTCCAAGGTAACGACGGTAGACATGAAGACAGACCGGGATACGATCATCAAAACAGGAAACTGAGGTACGCATATGGGATTTTTTGATAAACTGAAAGCGGGACTGGAAAAAACCAAGAACGCTGTGTTCGGACAGGTAAACGAAGTAGTCAAGTCTTTCCGGAAGGTGGATGAAGAACTGCTGGAAGAACTGGAAGAAGTCATGATCTGCGCAGACATGGGCGCAGCAACCACCGAACGGGTGATTGAGGAGCTTCGTGACCGGATCAAATCCGAAAAAATCAAGGACGCGGAGGATGTGAAAGCCGCCCTGGCTGAAATCCTCCGGGATATGGTGGGAGACGGGGAACCTCTCCGACTGAATACCGCCCCTTCCGTGATTCTGGTGATCGGGGTAAATGGTGTGGGGAAAACCACCTCTATCGGGAAAATTGCCCATCATCTGAAGGAAGAAGGGAAAACGGTTGTGGTTGCTGCAGCCGATACCTTCCGTGCCGCCGCCATCGAACAGCTGGCTGTATGGTGTGACAGAGCCGGTGTGGAACTGGTAAAGCAGAGCGAAGGATCCGATCCCGCGTCTGTGGTGTTTGACGCCATTGCCGCCGCCAACAAACGGCATGCAGACGTACTGATCATCGATACTGCCGGACGGCTTCACAATAAAGTGGGCCTGATGGACGAGCTGGCCAAGATCAACCGGATCATTGCCAGAGAACTGCCGGATGCGGACCGTGAAACCCTGCTGGTTCTGGACGCCACCACCGGACAGAATGCCGTTATGCAGGCACAGAAATTCAAACAGGCTGCCGATATTACCGGTCTGATTCTGACCAAGCTGGACGGAACAGCCAAGGGCGGCGCCATCTTCTCCATCAAGGAAGAAGTCAATATCCCCGTGAAATACATCGGTGTGGGCGAACAGATCGACGATATGCAGCCCTTTGATGCCGCTATGTTTGCGGATGCCCTGCTGGCAGAAGATACCCGTCTGGCCAAAGATACCGAGGAGGCAGAATGATGCATTCTTTTGTCCTGGCTTCCAACAATAAGAAAAAGATCGCAGAATTCGGAACAATTCTCACTTCTTTTTCGTCTGATATACAGGTGCTTCCTCTGTCTGCCATCGGGTTTTCCGGTGATATCGAGGAAAACGGCACTTCTTTTGCAGAAAATTCTCTGATCAAGGCTCTTGTACCGGCCAAAATGGGATACATCGGTATGGCGGATGATTCCGGCCTTACTGTGGATGCCCTGAACGGTGTGCCCGGGATCTATTCCGCACGGTACGCCGGTGATCACGGTGACGACAAAGCCAACCGGGAGCTGCTGCTGGCCAACCTGCAGGATGTGCCGGAAGAGAAGCGTGGCGGTGCGTTTGTCTGCGTGATCACTATGGTATTTCCCGCGGAAAGCGGTCTGACTGTACCGGAAGCGTACCGGATATCCGAAGATCTGGCAAAAAAATACGGTGTGGAGCCGGCTTCTGTGCTGTCCATCCGTGGGGAAAGCCGGGGAACCATCGGGTATGAAGAAATCGGTGAAGGCGGATTCGGATACGACTGCCTGTTCCGGTGTCCCGCATACGAGGGAAGAACCTTTGCAGAAATCACGCAGGAGGAAAAAAATGCCGTTTCCCACAGAGGACGTGCCATGGAAATCCTGCGCTGTGCCCTGGCAGAAATGCATCTGGGCGAATAAATGACAATAGGGAGTTGAAATATGTTAACCAGTAAACAGAGAGCTGCCCTGCGCAGTATTGCGTCCCAGACGGATGCGATCTTTCAGATTGGCAAGGGCGGCGTGAATGAAGCCATGTGCAAATCTCTTGCGGATGCACTGGAAGCCAGAGAACTGGTCAAGATCAGTGTTCTGGAAAATGCGTCCGCTGCTGCGAAAGATTCCGCCAATGAGATTGCCGAAGCCATCGGTGCCGAAGTGGTAGCCGTGATCGGCCGGAAGATTATTCTGTATAAAGAAGCCGAAAAGCCGGAGCATCGTAAGATTTCCGCACAGCTGTAACGGAAAGGGGGATCCCGTTTGGAAAAGATCGGACTATATGGCGGAACATTTGCGCCGCCGCACCGGGGACACGTGCATGCAGCCAAAGCTTTTCTGAAAGAGATTCCTATGGACAGGCTGCTTATTATGCCGACTTATCAGCCGCCGCACAAAACCAAAGCAGCGGGAGATACCCCTGCTGTGCGTCTGGAAATGTGCCGCGCGGCTTTTGCAGAGATCCCGCAGGTGGAAGTATCCGATTATGAAATTGCGAAAGCGGATGTCAGCTATACCGTGCAGACCCTGCGGCATCTGAGTGCACCGGAACGGGAGATATATCTCCTTTGCGGAACCGATATGTTTCTGACCCTGGACAAATGGTTTTGCGCGGAAGAAATATTCCGGCGGGCCAGAATTGTCTGTATTTCCCGTGACAAAGAGCAGGATCGGCAGGTTCACAGTATGCTGGCGCAGTACCGGGAAAAGTACGGACAGGAATGCATTCTGTTGTCGGAAAGACCCTTGGAACTCTCTTCCTCACGGGTCAGAGAAGCTGTCAGAAACGGAGAAACCCTGGAGCAATTTGTCCACCCTGCTGTGGAAAAAATCATCCGCCGGGATGGACTGTATAGAGGAAACGAATCATGATGATCACAGAAGAAATGCTTTCTGCCCTGCGGGAAGCAATCAGACCGTATCTTACCGGAAAGCGTCTGCAGCATACATTGGCGGTAGAAGATGCGGCTGCGCAGATCGGCGGGATTTTTCTCCCGGAGGATGTGAACAAGCTGCGGGCGGCTGCTCTTCTGCATGATATAACAAAAAAGGCAGATACGGAAAAACAGTTGCAATATTGTGCGGAATTTGGTATAATGGTAACGGAAAATGATGTTCGTTCGCCTAAGATTTTCCACGCCAAAACCGCTGCAGCTCTGGCGGAACGGGATTTTGCCGCGTATGCAGATCCCAAAGTGCTGGAAGGGATACGCTGGCATACCACAGGACATGCCGGGATGACCATGTTTGAAGCGATCGTGTATCTGGCGGACTATATTGAAGCTACCCGTACCTTCCAGGACTGTATTGCGCTGCGGGAATATTTTCTGCAGAACATGGAAAGTGCCCGCACAGCGGAAGAGAAAGAAACGGTGCTGAACCGTACCATGGTACTGTCCTTTGATATGACGATCCGGAATCTTCTGGAAGAAGGTGCACCGGTGGACAGTGACACCATTGCTGCCAGAAATGACTATCTGTACAGATTGATATAGCCGTTCCCGGGCCGGTGCTGCCGGACGGAAACGACCTGACCGAGAAAGGTTTATGCTATGCCCAAAAATACCCCTCAAGATGATAAGGAATCCATAGTTCCCAAGAACAGCGTGGAACCGGATGATGATATCTCCCAGTATTATCCGGACGGAGATTATCAGAGCATGGAAGATGATGACGAAAGTTACCAGGCCCTGCTGAAGAAAAAGCAGAAAATCCGCCGGAAACGCGGGAGAATGACAAAGTCCCAGAAAGCACTGATCTTCGGGATTTTCATTGTGTATGCAGTGGTTCTCTGTATTGCCGCCTGGATGATTTTCTATCGTCCCGCAACACCGGGGTTCGAAACCGATATTCCATTTGACACCAACCCCGTAACACAGGAAACCAATACCGGCGACCTGACACCGGATATTGGGGATGGTTCCGGAACTTCCGGCGGTAATAAATATACGGCTCAGGAAGGAATGTACAATATTCTGGTGGTGGGGCATGACCGTGCCGCTTCTCTGGCGGATGTGATCATGCTGGTCAACTGTGATATCACCAATGGTGACGTTACGGTTATGCAGCTGCCGCGGGATACCTGTGTCCGTAATTTTGTGACCAATAAAATCAATGCAGCCTACTCCACTTATTATAATGCAGCACTGAAAGAGGCACATAACGCCGATGATTCTTCTGACGCCTATCTGCAGGCGGTTGGTGATCTGGCTTCACTCCTGGAACAGAGCCTGTGCATCCAGATCCATCATACGGCAGTGCTGAACCTGGACGGCCTTGTGAATATTGTCAATGCACTGGGCGGTGTGGAGCTGTATGTACCTCAGCGTATGTATTACGCCGACCCGGAACAGAGCCTGTATATCGACCTGCAGGAAGGCTATCAGACGCTGACAGGGGAACAGGCGGAGGATTTTGTCCGGTTCCGTTCCGGCTATATGCAGGCGGATCTGGGACGGGTGAATGCCCAGAAGATCTTCCTGACAGCGCTGCTGCAGAAAGTCAAGAGCAGCTTCAGCCTGGCCAATACGGCGACTCTTACCAAAGTGGCGGAAGAAATATTCCGGAATCTGCATACCGACATGAAGGTTTCCGATATTCTGTTCTATGCAAAATTCCTGCTGAAGGTGGATCTGGAAAATATGAACATGACTACTGTTCCCGGGAATGCTGTGTATGACAGCCAGAACCATTCGTTCTATGTGATCAACCGTGCCGCCACACTGGATATCATCAACAGATATTATAACATTTATCAGACGGAGATCACCGACTCTATCTTTGACCGGAATTCTCTGTTCTGCCTGAACGACAGCAAGCTGACAGCCTATTATTATGCCGATGCGGAAACTATTATGGATGAAATGTATAATGGGCAGGATATCAATGATAATTCCATTGAGATTCCGTAAAGGGAGGCAACCATGAAGCGTGTCATTCTGTTTATGCTGCTGTTTCTTGCCGCTGCAGCCGGGTGTGGACGATCTGCAGATATCGGTATCATCGGCGGAGCGGACGGCCCTACATCAATTGTGGTGGGAACCCGGATGGAAACCGTTGTGTGTACCGAGATGCCTGCTCTGCCGGGGATTCCCGTGCCGCCCGGTGTGTTTGCCGAAGGCTGGGAGAGTACCGATGGGACAGTGAGTATACACCTGAAAATGATTACCGTCACGGAAAGTGCTTTCAGAAGCTATACGGAAGAAACCCTGCCGGGTGCGGGATATATTCTGCTGGATCCGGCGCTGGTGGAAGGAATTACAGAGGATCGTGTGGATTCCGTGCTGTGTGAAGGCGAGGAATACTCCATCCAGCTGCTGTACGCCGTTTCCGAAGAAACACTTACTGTAATGATTACAGAAAAATCATAAAAACGATAGCTAAAGGAGGAAATACTATGGATATGGAAAACAAAGATCTGACTCTGGAGAACAGCGCCGAAACCGTTACCGCAGAAGAACTGCAGAATCCGGAAGCGCTGGCAACGTATATCGTAAAAGTGCTGGACAGCAAAAAAGCAAAAGATATCAAGCTCCTCCATGTGGAAAAACAGACTGTCATCGCGGATTATTTTGTGATCTGCACCGGGAATTCCCGTACCCAGATCCGTGCCCTGGCAGATGAAGTGGAATTCAAGCTTTCCGCTTACGAAATCGCTCCGATGCATACGGAAGGTGCGGATACAGGTGTCTGGGTGCTGCAGGATTTCGGAAATGTAATCGTCCACATTTTCAACGGTGAGTCCCGTGATTTCTATAAGCTGGACAAGCTGTACATGGACACCACCGAACAGGATATCTCCGGACTGCTGACCGAAGACTGAAACACTGTCTGAAAAAATCTGATTCTGTATTTATCATAAAAGAAGGAAATCAACATGAAGTACGATTTTACAAACATTGAGAAAAAGTGGCAGGAAAAATGGGAAGAAGCCGGTATTTTCCATGCCGTTGAGGACCATTCCAAACCCAAGTTTTACGGACTTGTGGAATTCCCCTATCCCAGCGGTTCCGGTATGCATGTAGGTCATATCAAGGCTTACTCCGGTCTGGAAGTGGTTTCCCGCAAGAGACGGATGCAGGGCTACAACGTTCTGTTCCCCATCGGGTTTGACGCCTACGGTCTGCCCACCGAAAACTCCGCCATCAAGTTCAATACCCACCCCCGTATTCTGACCGACCGGAATATTGAAAAGTTCTCCTCTCAGCTGAAGCGCGTGGGATTCTCCTTCGACTGGACAAGAGTTGTGGATACCACCGAAGAAGGGTACTACAAGTGGACCCAGTGGATCTTCCGGAAGATGTTTGATGAAGGTCTGGTATTCCGTGCCACCACCCTGGTCAACTATTGCCCCCACTGTAAGGTAGTTCTGTCCAATGAAGACTCCCAGGGCGGCAAGTGCGATATCTGTCACAGCGATATCGTGCAGAAATCCAAGGATGTATGGTATCTGCGGATCACGGAATATGCCGACAAGCTGCTGCAGGGGCTGGAAACCGTAGATTATCTGCCCAACGTTAAGCTGCAGCAGGAAAACTGGATCGGCCGTTCCGAAGGTGCATTCGTGAACTTCGCACTGACGAACTGCGATGAAACCCTGCGGATCTATACCACCAGATGCGACACCATGTTCGGTGCAACCTTTATGGTTATCGCTCCCGAACATCCTATTATCGAAAAGTACGCTGACCGGATTGCCAACATCGATGAGCTGAATGCCTATAAGGAAGAATGCGCCAAGAAAACGGAATTTGAACGTACCCAGCTGGTAAAGGACAAGACCGGCGTGTGCATCCGGGGTATCGCGGCTGTCAACCCTGCCAACGGTAAGGAAATCCCGATCTATATTTCCGACTATGTTATGATGGGCTACGGTACCGGTGCGATCATGGCTGTTCCCGCACACGATGAAAGAGACTACGACTTTGCCAAGAAGTTCGGCATCGATATCATCGAAGTTATCAAGGGCGGCAATATTGAAGAAGCAGCCTATACCGGCGACGGTGAAATGGTGAATTCCGCATTCCTGAATGGTATCCAGACCAAGAAGGAAGCCATCGCTAAGATGCTGGAATACCTGGGCGAAAAGGGAATCGGTGAAAAGGGCGTACAGTATAAGATGAAGGACTGGGCCTTTAACCGCCAGAGATACTGGGGGGAACCCATTCCGATCATCCATTGCTCCAAGTGCGGCATGGTAGGCGTTCCTTACGAAGAACTGCCGCTGCGTCTGCCCGATATGGAAAAGTTTGAACCCGGTGAAGGCGGCGAAAGCCCCCTGGCCAGAATTGATTCTTTCGTGAACTGTACCTGCCCCAAGTGCGGCGGTGCGGCCAAGAGAGAAACCGACACCATGCCTCAGTGGGCCGGCTCTTCCTGGTACTTCCTGCGGTATACCGATGCGCATAACGAAAATGCGCTGGCAGACCCCGAAAACCTGAAATACTGGCTGCCTGTTGACTGGTACAACGGCGGTATGGAACATGTGACCCGTCATATGATTTATTCCCGGTTCTGGCATCGTTTCCTGTATGACATCGGTGCTGTTCCGACCGAAGAACCTTATGCCAAGCGGACTGCTCAGGGGCTGATTCTGGGGCCTGACGGAGAAAAGATGTCCAAGTCCAAAGGCAATGTGGTAGACCCCAATGAAGTTGTGGACGAATATGGCGCAGATGTGCTGCGTGTGTATATCCTGTTTATGGGGGACTATGCTTCCGCTACTCCGTGGAGCGAAAACAGTGTGAAGGGCTGCAAGCGGTTCTTAGACCGTGTGGCTGCGCTGCCGGATATGGTGAAGGGTACCGGTGCAACCCCCAAGCTGGAATCCGCTTTCCACAAGACCATCAAGAAGGTTACCCAGGATATCGAAGAAATGAAGTTCAACACCGCCATCGCTGCGATGATGTCTCTGGTGAACGAAATCACCGAATGCGGTTCTTTGACCAAGGACGAACTGATTTCCTTCATTTCCATCCTGTGTCCTTTCGCTCCCCATCTGTGTGAAGAAATCTGGGAAATGCTGGGCGGTAAGGGCTTCCTTTCCACCTCTCCCTGGCCGGCATGGGATGAAGCCAAGACCGTGGACAGCGAAGTGGAAATTGCCGTGCAGATCTGCGGCAAGCTGAGAGGTACCATCACCATTGCTGTGGACGCTGCCAAGGAGGATGTTATTGCCATGGCAAAGGCAGACAGCAAGATCGCAGCTATGCTGGAAGGAAAGCAGATCGTCAAGGAAATCTATATCCCCGGCAAAATTGTGAACATCGTTGCCAAGTAAAATAAGCGAATGTACCGTATCTCTCCCATAGAAATTGGAGAAAAAAGCAGATTTCTGCCAAATAAATTCCGATAACCTATTGACAAAACCGGAGGGATACTGTATAATATACCAGAGGACATTCCGTTGGAGTTTCCTCGGTCGCCTGACGCGAAGGGAGGGAAAACGGATGGCAGAAGTAAGAGTTAAGGAAAATGAATCTCTCGACAGTGCGCTTCGTCGTTTCAAGAGACAGTGCCAGAGATCGGGCATTCAGGCTGAACTTCGCAAGAGAGAATGCTATGAAAAGCCCAGCGTAAAGAGAAAGAAAAAGTCCGAAGCTGCAAGAAAGCGTAAGTACAAGTAATTTTTCTGAAAGCTGACATAAGGGAATCGAACCGCATGGTTTGGTTCCCTTTTTGCGTTCTGTGACACTTGCCAAAGAAAAGCGGTATTTCCGTGTTTTTTGAGAAAAAAGCACAGGAGATATGCCCAAAAAATCACCAAAACCCTTGACTTGTCCGTGCAAATTTGCTATACTATCACCAGAGTATGACCCTATTACACAACGCACATCACATATGGAGGTACATATGGAAAAGTTAAAGATTGCTTTTATCGGCTGCGGCGGACGGAACGGTGCACATGTGCAGAAGTGCATGGCCAGAGATGATCTGGAATATGTAGGTTTCTGTGACGTTCTGGAAGAAAAGGCGCTGGCATATGCCAACAGAATCGGTGTGGATCCGGCAGGCAAGCTGTTCACCAACCACAGAGAAATGCTGGCCAACATCGAAAAGCCGGACGCTGTTTTCGTGGCTGTACCGCCCCATCAGCACGGCGATATCGAATTTGCGCTGATCGAAAATGACATCCCCTTCCTGGTGGAAAAACCCATCGCCCTGGATATGGATCTGATCCTGCGCATCCAGGCTGCCATCCGTGAAAAGAATTTACTGGTTACCGTAGGCTTCCAGGACAGATATCAGAACCTCACCAACATCATGAAGGACTACATCCAGGATAAGGAAGTAGGTCTGGTTTCCGCTGCATGGTTCGGCGGTATCCCCGGTGTGTCGTGGTGGAGAAGAATGGAAACCTCCGGCGGTCAGGTTGTGGAACAGAACATCCACCTGTTTGACCAGGCCCGTTACCTGTTCGGCGAACCGCTGTACGTAAACTGCGCCGGTGCCCGCGGTATCGTGGACGGCGACAAGTACGGTGTTCCCGGCTACAATGTTCATGACTACTCTTCCGCTGTGATCAAGTTCAAGAGCGGTGTAGTTGCCAACATCTTTACCGGCTGTTACGTACAGGCAGGCGGCGGTATGCAGAGCGGCATGAACATCTACTGCAAGGACGCTACTCTGGAATATGCTCTGCGCAGCTGGCTGAAGATCCGCGACGTAAACGGCGAACAGTATTATGAAAGAGGCGACGAACAGACCGGTATTCAGGACAACATTTTCCTGGATGCAGTTCGCACCGGCGACCGTTCCAAGCTGCTGACCGACTACCACGATGCAGTAAAGAGCATGAAGCTGTGCATGGCCTGCAACGAATCCATCGAAACCGGCAAGACCATTTTCCTGGACTGAGTCTGTAGGATAGGTATAGTAATCACACAAAATATAAGCGGTGTGGCTGTAACCGGTCATACCGCTTTCTCCATTGGAGGGGTATCATGCATAAAATCCTTTGTTCCACCGGCGCTCTCATAGGCAGACCCAACGGCAGAAACATCCATCTGTTGGGTACCTGTCTGGAAAAGCTTACCTGCGATGGGTTTGAGTTCATGATGTACAGTACCTGGTACGACAGCCTGGCGGATATTCTGTCATATCTGCGTTCTCTGCGGACGGTGTTTCCTACAATGCACTGTGAAAAGGGCATTGGGGAACGGATCACCCGGGGTGGGGAAGAGCTGACGGAAGCCTTTGCCCATTTCACGAAAAACTGTGAGATTGCTGCTGAAATCGGTGCGGAAATACTGGTGCTGCATCTGTGGAACGGCATCGATTCCGACCGGCATTTTGACAGAAATCTGGAAGCCTGCGGGAAACTGCTGGAGATTGCCGATGCTTATGGTCTGACGCTGTCGGTGGAAAATGTGGTCTGCAATGCCGGGGACCCCATGACCCATCTGAAAGAACTGGCCGGGGCATATCCGGATCTGCATTTCACATTTGATACCAAAATGGCCCAGTTCCACCGGCAGATCGAGGATCTGTACAAGCCGGAGAACCGCAGTGTTGCAGACCGAATCATCCATCTGCATATCAATGATTTCCATGGCGGTTACATGGACTGGAGCAGCCTGCGGACACTGCACATGGGTGACGGGGACATTGACTTTGACAGCTTCTTCCGGTTTGTGATAAACAGTGGTTATACAGGGGACTTCACGGTGGAAGCCACATCCTTTGACGAAACCGGCGCAATCCGGTTTGACAAACTGAACCACACCTTCGGTAAAATCCGGCAGATGCTGGAAACATATAAAGCATAACAAAAGGGAAGACAGCCTTCATGACTATCTTCCCTGATTTTTATGTAGTTCAGTCTTCAACATCCGCTTCCGCTACACGTACTACAAGGCTGGTACCGTAGGGATATCCGGTGGCGTTCATCACGAAGCTGTTTTCATCCTGACGGAAGTTCAGCATTTCATCGTTGTCCACCCAGTGCAGATTCCTGATGGTACCCTTCACGCCGGTAAAGCTCTTTTCGCCGGCAGCGCCGCCTTCCACAGTTACGTTGTTGTCCCCGGTTACGGACAGGTCGTGTACATAGAAGTACATCTTGTTGCCGTCCCGCAGCGCGAAATTCTTGCCGGTACCGACAACACCGCAGGGCTTTGCCTTATAAATGGACTGACCAACCGCACGGATCCAGTCGCCGATGCCTTCCATCAGAGCAGCCTGCATGGTGGTGATTTCGCCTTCTGCGTCGGGTCCTACGTTCAGCAGGTAGTTGGCGCCCACTTTCCGGCAGGCGCAGAGGGTTTCGATCAGGTGGGGCAGAGACTTGTAATTGAAGTCCTTGGCGCCATGTCCCCAGTGGGCGTTCATGGTATGGCACATTTCGGCCGCAAAATACTTCCGCATGCCGTCACGGTTCATGGGTTCCGGACGTCCCTGTTCAAAGGTTACGCTGTCCAGCTGCAGATTGCCGGCTTCCCCGCGGGCAGACAGACCGGTGTTGTTCACGATAATGGCTTCCGGCTGATGCTTACGGATCACTTCATACAGCGCATCTTCTTCCCAGTCTGCGTCCTTCTTGGACCAGTTGCCGTCAAACCACAGACCGCCGATCTTGCCGTATTCGGTGCAGAGGATTTCCACAGAATCTCTCAGGTACTGCAGATACGCCTTGAAATCCCCGTTGAATTCCGGATGATACCAGTCCAGCGTGGTGTGGTAGAAGAACGGTACGATGCCTTCTGCATTGCAGCCGTCCACAAAATCACGGATCAGGTCACGGCCGGCAGGGGAGTGAGGGGCATCGTAGGTGTTCAGCCCCTTGGTATCGTACAGGGAAAAACCTTCGTGGTGACGGGTGGTCAGGGTGATGTATTTGGCACCGCCTTTTTTGGCGATCTGCGCAATCTTTCTGCCGTCAAATTTGGATGCGGTGAAGGTATCCTGCAGCTTGATATATTCTTCCTTGGGAATGCCGTGGATGTGCTGAACCCATTCGCCCTTTCCGAGCTGGGAATACAGCCCCCAGTGGATGAACATCCCAAAACCCATTTCTTCAAAATCCAGAATCCGTTTTTCAGGTACAGGAATAGCCATAACTACCTCCATCAGGTGAAATTAATTTTGTTTTATTGCAATCTGCCGATTTTCCGGCAGTTTCTATCGGGTTGATTGTAGCATATTTTTCGATGGAAGTCAATATATTTGTTCTGTATCTTCAGAAAAAACCAAAATCGGAGGCGGGAACGTGGAGAAGGGCAGGCTGTACATCCGGAATGCAGTGATCCTGGCGCTGGTGAATATACTGCTGCGTGGCGCGGCGGTGAGCTTCAACGGGTATGTGGCGGGTAAGATCGGTACGGAAAGCATGGGACTGTTTACCCTGGTCATGAGTATATACGGATTTGCCGTAACCCTGGCTACATCCAGTGTACATCTGGCGGCGGTACGGCTGACAGCGGATCGATGTGCCCGGATTGCCGGGGCGGACAGGGATTCCTATCGGCGGACGGTACGGCAGGTGATCCGTTCGGTAAGCCGGTACAGTCTCCTGTTTGGCTGTGGAGCGGCGTTTTTGCTGTTCGGTTTCTCACGTCCTGTGGCACAGCTGCTGCTGAACGATCTGCGGACCTTGTCCTCCCTGCGGATCCTGGCACTGGGACTGCCTGCCATCTCCCTGACCTCCGCACTGAACGGATACTTTACCGGTATGCGGAAAATCGGCAAAAACGCTGTTATGACGTTATGGGAACAGGCGGCAAAATTCTGTATCACAGCAACTGCACTGGTGTGTGTGGTTCCTACGGGATCGGTGGAATCCATGTGCCTGGCGGTTGTGGGCGGCTCGGCAGCGGCGGAAGGATTGTCTCTGGTCGTGGCATGGCTGCTGTACCTCACAGATTCCCGTGTGCCAAAGGGAGATGCTCCGGGAGAAGGACGGCATAGCCTGGATACCGGTTTCCGGGACGCCGCAGATATTGCTTTTCCGGTTGCCGTGGGGGCCTATGCCCGGCAGGGGTTGGTGACGGCGGAACATCTGGCGATTCCATGGGGACTGCGTAAGTCCGGATCCTCCCAGACGGAAGCGCTGGAAGCATACGGTGTTCTGCAGGGAATGGCTTTGCAGGTGGTGCTGTTCCCCTATGCAGTGATCGGCGCTTTTACGGGCATGCTGATTCCGGAAGTAACCGCTCTGGAAGCAGTGGGAGACAGGCAGGCTTTGCGGAAGCTGTGCAGAAAAGTCCTGCGTACGGCAGCGGTGTTTTCGGTGGTCAGCTTTGCCGTGTTCTTTCTGTTCGCCGACACATTGGGCACAGGCATTTACCATACCGCCGAAGCGGGTGTGTATATCCGGAAATTATCATTCCTGGTGCCGTTTATGTATATCGATACGGTGACAGACGCCCTGCTGAAAGGATTGGGGGAACAGCGCTACTGTATGAAAGTCAATATTGCGGATGCCGTGATCAGTCTTGTGCTGGTGGTGCTGCTGACACCCGCTATGGGACTGGGGGGATATATTGTGTCCATGTATGGCTGTGAAATGATCAATCTGTATCTGAGTGCCCGGAAATTGCACCAACGGCTGCAGGGAATGATGGAAAAATAAAAAATCCCCGGTTCTTTGCAGAATCAGGGATGGTGACCCGTAGGAGAATCGAACTCCTGTTTGCGCCGTGAGAGGGCGCCGTCTTAGCCGCTTGACCAACGGGCCATTTTCCGTACGCCGATAGTATAGCACAAACCGTCTGGAATTGCAAGAGGTTTGGCAAATTTTTTCTGCATTGTCATCCGCTTGACAAACAGAAAGATGTGTGGTATGCTGATAACATATCAAAAACATACGGAGGGAAACATGTATACGATCACCGGCCCCACAACGATTGCTGCCCGGAGAATCACCCGGGAAACTTCTGTACCGGCAGAGCTGCAGCAGGAAGATAAAACGTTTACCGCAGCTGTCGAACAGACTCTGCAAAATGGCGGCTGCGGATGGCTGTCCTATCTGGAGGATCGTTTCTGCGGCATTCTGACTCTGCTGCCTGCGGCGGACGGCACAGCAGAAATCACAGTACTGTACGTCCTGCCGGAATACCGTGGACTGGGTGCGGCGTATGTCCTGCTGGAACAGGCAGCCGGCTGCGGCAGGGAGCTTGGTATCTGGCTGGATGTTCATAACGAAGCTGCACAGCGGCTTTTGACCCGATTCGGATTTGTATACCGGGCAGAATGCCGGACAGGTGAGCGTGAAGAAGAACCACAGGTGCGGTTTGTTTTTTTCCAGGATAATCTGTGCGGGCAGCCGGTGAAGCTGGATGTACCCAATATCGATCAGCGGGAGAAGTTTCCGACCGGCTGCGAAAGTGTTTCTGCCGTCATGGCTCTGCGGTATGCCGGAATGGATATTACGGCGGAAGAATGGATCAGCCGGCACCTGCCCAAAGGTACAGCACCACGGGAAAGAAACGGCGTATACAGCGGCGCGGATCCCTGGAAAGCGTTTCCGGGAGATCCCTGTTCGCAGGATGGCTGGGGATGTTTTGTGCCGGTGATCTGCCGGGCAGCGGAAACGGCGTTGGCAGGGACAGGATACCGGATCAAACCGCTGTACAGTCTGTCTCTGGACACATTGTGCCGTGTGTTTATTGCCCGGGGAATTCCCGTGATCCTGTGGGCTACGCTGGATATGGCGGAAGGACGCCCCTGCAGACCCTGGCAGCTGGATGACGGCAGCGGCACTTACACCTGGACCGAACCCATGCACTGCCTGCTGATGACCGGATTTGACAAGTCGCATATGTATTTCAGCGATCCCATGCGTGGTAAGAATACGGCATACCCCAGAGAAGCTGTCTGGAAAGCATATCGTACCATGCACAGTCAGGCTGCTGTGGCACTGCCGGATAACGTGCCGATGGAGTATGCCCACAGTGCCGGGGCGGTGCTGTATACCCTGCGGCAGGGGGAACCGCAGTATCTTCTGGTACGGGAAAAGCTGGGACATATCGGTTTCCCGAAAGGACATCTGGAAGCGGGAGAAACGGTATATGATGCCGCATCCAGGGAGATCCGGGAGGAAACGGCACTGGAAGCCTGTCTGCAGACCGATTTCCGGGAAGAAACCCTGTATCTCCTGCGGGAAGGCAGAAAGTGGAAATGGGTGACCTATTTTACAGCCCGGTACAATCCGGATGACCATCCCCAGTACACCGGGGAAGTGGCGGAAGTGCTGGAATTGCCCTATGGGGAAGCTATGGAAACACTGACGTATGAAAATACCAGAGCGCTGCTGCGGAAAGCCGATACCTGGATCCGCAGCCGTAGGTAATACCGTTTGACAGCAGAGGGATTTCCTTTGCTGTTTTTGTATATTTACCAGTAAAAGAAACAGAAAAAAAGAAGCCTCTGTACCGGTGTGGCAGTCCCGGCGAGGAGGCTTCCGTCAATTATTCGTATCGGCCGTAGTTCTGAATGGCGGCCATGACAATTTTCATGCTGGTCAGCAGAGAACCATTGTTGATGGAGCCGGCGGTGGTCAGGTTCAGACCGCGCAGATCACCGACTTTGGCAGCTTCACAGTCCCGGCGCACTTCGGCAATGATGTCGTCTTCATTGTTGCGCATAAAAGTGAACGGCGCAAGCTGTCCGTCGATCCGGGTCGCAGGCATCCACTTGCGGATTTCCTGTACCGTTACCGTAGGCCCGAAATTGCATCCGGTCAGGTTGAAATCAGCCAGCTGGGGGATCAGATGCCCCATGGCGGAGTCGGAATGCTGGTAACGATTGTCCCCGGGCAGCGGAGAAACCCGTTCAAAAACGCTCTTCAGTACCCGATACCCGAAGGCATGATACATTTCCGGTGTCAGCAGATTGGAATCATCATCCGAAAAGCTGAATCCGTGGTTGAAATTCTCTTCCGTTTTGCCGGACTCCTGTATGAACAGCGTTATGTAGGCGTGGATCACACCGGCGATGGTGTCGGCAAACCGGGTAAACAGCGCTTCGTTGTCGTAATACAGGAACAGCAGATTTTCTACACCGAATACGGAGGTTGCCAGGGTAACAGGCCCGCGGATCCCGTGGAACTGTCCCGGTCTTCTGCCGTACAGCTCATATACCGCCTTGCAGCGTTCGTCCCAGTCAGCCGGTAGAACGAATTTACGGAATGCCTCCGGGTCCGCCAGCAGCAGATCCACTTCATCCAGCTTTTTTTTCAGAGCATCCGCATCGGCCAGTGTGCCCCGCAGCCAGGTGGTTGTTCCGTCAAAATCATAGAAACCGCCGAAAACTTCCCCGATCTGCCGGAATCCCGGAATGGTAACCTTGGGTGCATCTTCCGGTTTCCGTTCGGCCAGCAGGGGACGGCCCACAATCTGTACCGCTTTTTCATTGTAGCGGCAGTTCAGTTCATACCGGCGATCCGGTGGGGTATATCCCCAGGGCTCCCCTTCTTCGCCCAGTTCCGCAAATACACATTCGTCGCTCATGCGGATCCCCAGTGCTACCTGCGGCGCTTCTTTGGAAAAACAGTTCTCCTTGTGGCAAAGCTCTTCATCTTTCCAGAATTTTTCGATATCAAGATCCAGTTTCATGGCATATCCATCCTTTTCATGGGTGTCATATCACAGATGATATGATCAGTATAGCAGATATTGTTGTTTCATGCAAGCGTATTTTGGGAATTTGCCGAAAGAATTTTATGATGTCATTCCCGATTCTGGAGAATCTGCCGGGCGACTTTTGGCGTTTTTTCACATTCTTTTCATATGCGCATCATAGGAAAAGGGTATACTGTAAGCACTAAACAGAAGAGGTACTATATGAAACGATTGCTGCTTTGGATATGTATAAGCACACTTTGCCTGACACAGACCGCCTGCAGAGTGCAGACACCGGTAAGTCCGGAAACGGAAACATCCCCCACATCGATCCGCGGTGTTTCCTATAGTGAAAAAGACCGGCAGACCACATACACGGATCCGATTGTTATACAGTTGGCGGATACCGGCAGTACAGCGGAGGGAGAAGGCATTACGGCAGAGGACAGCCTTATCCGGATAGAAGCCGGGGGAACCTATCTGCTGACCGGTACACTGTCAAACGGGCAGGTACTGGTGGATACACCGGACGAAGATGTGCATCTGGTTCTGGCCGGAATAACGGTGACCTGTGAAAACAGCGCCGCCCTGTACATCCGGGAAGCCAAAAATGTATATGTGACGCTGGAAGCGGGGACGGAAAATGTTCTGTCGTCAACAGGGGCATTTGTGCAGACCGACAGCAGCCATGTGGATGCCGCCCTATTCTCCAAAGCAGACCTGATTCTGAATGGTGCAGGTACTCTGACAGTGCGGTGCGGCACAGGACATGGGATCGTGTCCAAGGATGATCTGAAAATCACCGGCGGCACCTATGCGGTTACGGCTGCCGGACAGTGTATTGTGGGGAAAGACAGTGTTGCTGTCGCGGACGGCAGTTTTGTTTTGACCGGCGGCAAGGACGGCATCCATTCTGAGCATGAGGACACAGCCAAGGGCAATGTGTATCTGGACGGCGGTACGTTTGCCATCCACAGCGACGGGGACGGTATTTCCGCCAGCGGTACAATGCTTGTCACCGGCGGAACATATGATATTGTCACAGGCGGCGGCAGTGCAAGCGCAGTACAGTCCGGTACGGAAGACTGGATGGGCGGTGGTATGCAGATGCCGGGAGGTATGGGCGGACGAGGTGACCGCGGTGGTATGATGCCCGGTGAGCGGGAAATCCCCGGCGGTATGACACCAGGAGCGATGCCGGAAGGGACTGAAATCCCCGGAGGAATGGCTCCCGGAGAAATCCCCGGAGGAATGGCTCCCGGAGAAATCCCCGGCGGAATGGAAAATTTTGGCGGATCTGCAATGAATGGTCAGACAGCCTCGGATACAACAACGGTAAGTTCCGCCAAGGGACTGAAAGCGGGCGGCAATATGGTAATCAACGGTGGCACGTTTACCGTAGATGCCGCAGACGATGCTGTTCACACCAATGCCGATCTGGTTATTTCCGGCGGCAGTTTTACATTGTCTTCCGGTGACGATGGGATCCATGGAGACAGCCATGTGGAAATCAATGCCGGCAAAATCGATATCCTGACCAGCTATGAAGGAATCGAAGGGCATACCATCCATCTGGCAGGTGCAGAGATCATACTGACCGCTTCCGATGACGGACTCAATGCGGCGGGCGGCAATGACGGCTCCGGGTTCGGCGGTTTCTTCGGCGGTATGGACGCCTTTGCAGCAGATGAAACCGCAGGCGTGACCATTTCCGGCGGAACACTGGTGCTGACCGCATCCGGAGACGGGATCGATTCCAACGGATATCTCCATGTAACCGGCGGTACCACGTATGTGAACGGTCCTGTCAACAGTGCCAACGGCGCGCTGGACTATGCTTCGGAAGGCACCATCACCGGCGGTACCTTCATCGCACTGGGCGCGGCAGGTATGGCCATGAATTTTGATTCCTCCTCCACCCAGGGTGCGGCTATGTGCGGCGTAAACGGCAGCGCAGGCGGCAGTATCCTTCTGACGGACGCAGCCGGGAACAAACTGGCGGAATACAGTCCTCTGATACAGTATACTTCACTTGTCATCAGCGTTCCCGGGATGGTAAAAGGAGAAACCTATACCCTGACCGTGGACGGAAATGCGCAGACCGTCACAATGACCGATACCATCGTGGGCACAGGCGGCATGATGGGCGGAGGTTTCGGCGGTATGGGCGGAGGCGGACGTCAGCCCGGTGGCCGCGGCGGATGGTAAAGGAACAGGTAAAGACTCCGGTTGGGTGCAGTACCCGGATATACCGGAGTCTTTTAGCGTTCAGGTGCGTTTTTTATGTACCGGTTGCTATTGGCTGGGATCGTCTCAGAACTGCCGGTATTCCGGAGAAAGTCATGCAGGAGAGCGTTCCCGGGTGGCCGCTTTGGTCAGACGCCAAAAATACACGCGGATTTCACAAAACCATACAATCATTACACTTGTGTTACACATTTCTGCCCTCACTTGTAAAATCCCGGAAAATTCTGTATAATGGAGAAAACATGAACAGGAGGGGACACCATGGCGTATCAGGAGCTGATCAAGAATTTTGCCGGAATCCGTGACTATATGCGGGAATTTGTGGTGTACGGTTTCCGCAGCCGGGACGAGTTTACAGGCAAAAGCGGACGCACCTACGACGACAGCCGGCGCCGGATCGAAAGCTGGCTGGGTGAGCATATCCATGTCCAGCGGACACCGGACGGTAAAACAGTGGCTCTGTCCATTGACACACGCATAACCGGGCAGGATCCGCTGTATAAAGCATGGAAATCCGCCAGTTTTACGGACAGGGACATCACGCTCCATTTCCTCCTGCTGGATGTACTAAAGGAAGCAGCGGCACCTCTCTCCCTGCCGGAGATCCTGGCTTCACTGGATGAAAGACAAGCCGGTTTTACGTCGCCCCTGCTGTTTGATGAGTCCACCGTACGGAAAAAACTCCGGGAATATACGTCGCTGGGGCTTCTGTTGTCCGAAAAGGAGGGCCGGAAACTGTGCTGGCGTATGGCAGATTCTCCGGATCTCTCCGGCTGGCAGGATGCGCTGGACTTTTTTGCGGAAGCGGCCCCCTGCGGCGTTATCGGCTCCTACCTGACAGACCGGCTGCCTTCCCATACGCCTGTGTTTACATTCAAGCACCATTATATCGCTCATACGCTGGACAGTGAGATCCTGCTGCGGCTGCTGGAAGCCATATCCGCCCGGCAGGAGGTGACGGTATGCTGCCTCAGTCCCCATGCCAGACGGAAAGAGCCGCTGGATATACGGATTGTACCGCTGCGGATTTTTGTCAGCGCCCAGAGCGGACGGCAATACTGCATGGCGTATAACCGACAGCTGCGCCGGATCCATTCGTATCGGATGGACTACATACTGGACGTAACGCCCGGGGAGGCGGCAGAGGATTTTGGATATCTGCGGGAAAAGCTGGATGCCATGCAGACCCGTATGTGGGGTGTTTCTCCGGCGGCTGATGACAATCCCGGCGGCAGAGCAGCGGAAACAGTGACATTTACGGTAGAATTTTCGGAGAAGGAAGAGTATATCTTTACCCGGCTGGACAGGGAAAAGCGGTGCAGTACTGTGGAACGGCTGGACAGAACCCATGCACGGTTTACCGCACAGGTGTATGACAGCAATGAGCTGGTGCCCTGGATACGTACATTTATCTGCCGGATCACGGAGGTGCATTTTTCCAATACTGCCGTGGACAGGCGTTTCCGGGAAGATATTGCAGCTATGAACCGGCTGTACGGACTGGAGAGTGACGATGCTTTTTCATGAGATCTATGGTACTTACTACCGGACGGTGGAGAAGATCCTGACGCTGGCACTGCAGGGAACACTGACAGAACAGACTCTGAAACATACAGCGGCGGAGACAGCCTTTTCAGAAAGCGCCCTGACCATTGTCCCGGCATTGAAAGAAGAAAAATGGCAGCTGCTGCGGCCGGATATGACCACACCGGTGCGGTGTATACCGGAAATGCCGGTGACAGCACTGGAAAAACGATGGCTGAAAGCGATTCTGGCCGATCCGCGGGTGTCGCTGTTTGATCTGCCGGAGATACCGGAGTTGGCGGATGTGGAACCGCTGTTCCGACCGGAGGACTGGGTGGTGTTTGACAGATACAGTGACGGCGATCCCTATGAAGATCCCCTGTACCGGAAACGTTTCCGGATCATTCTGGATGCCATTCATCAAAAACAACCTCTGCAAATCCGTATGATGAACCGGTTCGGCAAGCCGGTACGGTGGTACGTAATGCCGCAGCGGCTGGAATATTCCGAAAAGGACGACAAATTCCGTCTGTACACCACCGGATCCCAACATTGCCAGGTACTGAATCTGGCGAGACTGACCTATGCCGCCCCCTGCAGTATAGACAGACTGCGGGAGACAGGAGAAGAGGCAGAAGAACCCTGTCAGGTGGTACTGGAACTGACTGACGAACGGAATGCGCTGGAAAGGGTCATGCTCCACTTTGCCCATTTCAGAAAGACCGCACGGAAACTGGACGAAAAACGATACCAGCTTACGGTGGAGTACGAAACGGCAGACGAAACGGAGCTGGTGATACGGGTGTTGTCCTTCGGCCCGTTTCTGCAGGTGAAGGAACCGGAATCCTTTGTGCAGAAAATCCGTGAACGGCTGATCCGGCAGCAAAAATATAATCTGTGAGGTATGCCTGTGAAGAAAAAACTGGTGGTTAATGCTATCGTGAAATACATATCCGGTCTGCTGCTGACGGGACTGCTGCTGTTCCTGCCTGCCGGAACGATACGGTGGGGCGGCGCATGGCTGTTTATCGGTCTGTTGTTTGTGCCCATGTTCTTTTTGGGGATCGTACTGCTGGCAAAAGCGCCGGAGCTGCTGGCAAAACGGCTGCAGGTGAAAGAAGGAGAAAACACCCAGAAAAAAGTGATCGGCATGTCGGCGCTGCTGTTTCTTGCCGGGTTCATTCTTTCCGGGGTGGACTACCGGCTGCAATGCACCCATGTCCCCGTGTGGCTGACCGCAGCTGCATCGGTGATTCTGGTGATTTCCTACGGTTTGTATGCGGAGGTCATGCGGGAGAACGCATATCTGTCACGGACGGTGGAGGTGCAGGAAGGGCAGAAAGTGGTGGATACCGGTCTGTACGGTGTAGTGCGGCACCCCATGTATGCGGCAACGGTACTGCTCTTTCTTTCCATTCCGCTGGTGCTGGGTTCTTTCATCGGCTTTGCGGTATTTCTCATGTACCCGGTAATGCTGGGGATTCGCATCCGGAATGAAGAAAAGGTGCTTTCGGAAGGACTGCCTGGGTATACAGAGTATTGCCGCAGGGTGCGCTGGCGTATGATTCCGTTCCTGTGGTAAAAAACGGTGGAGAAATCTGCCGTTTTTTGTTTTTTTATCGTCCGGAAATCGTTTTCGCAGCTTTTTTTCCATGAACTTCCTGCGAGGGTATGTTATACTGTAGCCACAGGATCCACAGAGCAGGTATGTGTGAAGCGTACCGCGGTGCGCCAGGGGGTCCCGAAGCGTATGCCGGGGGTTCTGCAGGCGGGTTCAATTCCTGCCGGTACGGGAAACCGTATTTGTCTGGATGACCTGAGTATGCACTCAATAGATCGCAGGTTCGAGTCCTGCCGGTGGGATGACCACTGCCAGCGGTTTGGTATAAGGATTTGTGTTGTGAACTGTTAATTCACTCAAGCGTCAGAAAGACGTCAGGGAATCCGGTTTCCGCTTTCATGTCCCGGGTGGGAAAAGCGGAGACAGGGGCAGACCGGCTTTGTCCGGCGTGGGGATACCGATGGCAACGACAGAGGCCAGAGCAAAGGCTTCCGCACCTGTCCGACCCATCTGAACCCGCCGGCCGCCTGTCTGCCCCGGAACCCCGACATCGGAAACAACCCTCACAGGAGGATACATATATATGGAACGGATGAAGACACTGCATAAAAGATGTACCCGGAATGGAATGAAAATTCTGCCGGAAACCGTGTGCGGCTGTTTTTACTGCGGTGCGGTGTATCGTGGAGAAAAAATTACCGACCGGATCATAGAACCCGGTATAGCGGGCGATACAACGGCACGCTGCCCGGTCTGCGGCGTAGACAGCGTACTCTATGGGGATGAGACACTGCAGATCACACCGGCTTTGCTTCAGGAGATGGGGGACTACTGGTTCGGTGAAGCGGCAGAAGATGGGGGAAAGATTTATCAGATGTATAAGGAAAGCATTAAGGAGGAATGAATGTATGAAAAAACAGTTTGAAAAAATCATCATAAGCGAAAGCCAGAGGGGGCTTCTGTATCAGAACGGAAAGTTTGTAAAGGTGCTGTCCCCCGGTGCGTACCATACTTTCGGCGGCCGGAAAATTTCGGTGCTGAACGGATTCGGAGAAGTTATGCTGCCGCCCTTTGAATGCGAAGGACTGCTGAATAATCCGGACTTTACTTCCCATGTGCAGGTGGTGCAGGCGGAAGACAATCAGGTTGTGCTGGTATACAACAACGGCAATTTTGAAACTGCGTTCCGTGGAGGCAGACATATCTACTGGAACGAGGACGGCAGATATACCTTCCGGCTGGAGGACATAACCAATCCTGAAATGCCGGCGGATCTGCCCATCGCTCTGCGGCAGAGAATGTGTATGCAGCGGAGAGTCGATTCGACCCATATCTGCCAGAGCTTCGAGGTGACTGAGTACCAGAAAGGACTGCTGTTTGTGAACCGGCAGTTTGTCCGTCTGCTGGAACCCGGTGTGCATTATTTCTGGAACAGCATTGTCCCTGTGTATGTCCGTACTGTGGATACCCGGCTGCTGCAGCTGGACATCAACGGGCAGGAAATGCTCACCAAAGACAAAGTCACTATCCGGGTGAATCTGGTGTGCCGTTACCGCATCCGGGAATACGACCGGATTCTGCTGGAAGTGGACGACTACCAGGAACAGCTGCATCTGGCGGCACAGATGGCTCTGCGGGAATATGCAGGACGGTATGGACTGGACGAGATTCTGGAAAACAAAGACCGGATGAGCGAATACCTGACCCAATATCTGCGGAAAAAGGAAGGGGAACTGTATCTGAACATCGTTGCCGCCGGGGTGAAAGATATCATTCTGCCGGGAGAGATCCGGGATATCATGAATACCGTTCTGATCGCGGAAAAGAGGGCACAGGCCAATGTGATCACCAGACGGGAAGAGGTGGCGTCCACCCGGTCTCTGCTGAACACTGCCAAACTGATGGATGAAAACCAGACTCTGTACAGACTGAAGGAGCTGGAGTATCTGGAAAAGATCTGTGAGCACGTGGGTTCCATCCACCTGAGCGGCGGCAATGTGCTGGAACAGATGACCGCACTCCTGAAAGGGAATGCATCATAATAAGGAGAAACATATGATAGCTGTACGGGGAACATACAACACTGCCCTGTGCTACACAGATCTGCTGGAAACTTCGGCAGAAGAACAGATCCGCCTGCTGTGCAGCACAGAAGCATTTGCCGACTGTACGATCCGCATTATGCCGGATGTTCATGCCGGAATGGGCTGTACCATCGGCACCACCATGACACTGACCGATAAAGTGGTGCCCGGGATGGTAGGCGTGGATATCGGCTGCGGCATGGAAGTGGTGAAACTGGCAGAGAAACGGATCAACTTTTCCGCGCTGGATGCATGGATCCGGCACAACATTCCCTGCGGACGGGATATCCGGGCGGAAAATCACCCCCGGGCGGAGGAGGCGGAGCTGGAATCCCTGCACTGCGTAAAGGAGGTAAACCTTGCCAGAGCATACAGAAGCATCGGCACTCTTGGCGGCGGCAACCATTTCATAGAGGTGGACCGGGATGAAGAGGAAAATCTGTATCTGGTGATCCATTCCGGCAGCCGGCATATCGGCAACGAAGTGGCGCTGTACTACCAGCAGGAAGGATACAGATTTCTCTGCGGCAACAGCAAACGGCAGCTGGAGGAAGCCGTTGCCCGCCTGAAGGCAGAGGGACGGGACAAAGAGATTCAGTCCACCATCAAAAAAATGAAAAAGTCCACAGAAATGTCTGTGAAGGTTCCCAAAACACTGGCATATGTGGAAGGAGATCTGTTCCGGGAATATATCGATGATATGCGCCGGATCCAGCATTTTGCCGATCTGAACCGAAAAGCCATGGTTAATGCTGTCCTGAAGGGAATGAAGCTGACGGAAACGGAGCGATTTACCACCATCCATAACTATATCGACACGGATGCCATGATTCTGCGAAAAGGCGCTGTGTCGGCAAAAGCAGGTGAAAAACTGCTGATCCCCATGAATATGCGGGACGGCAGCTTTATCTGCACCGGCAAGGGGAATCCGGACTGGAATTTTTCAGCTCCACATGGAGCAGGCCGGAAACTGAGCCGGTCGGATGCCAAAAATACGCTGTCCATGGAGGAGTACCGGCGGCAGATGGAAGGGATTTTCACCACCTGTGTCAGCCGGGATACCATCGACGAATCCCCTATGGCGTATAAGAATATGGAAGAGATCACCGCCGGCATCACACCGACAGCGGAGATTGTGAGTCATATTGTCCCGGTGTACAACTTCAAATCAGCAGAATGAAAAACACCTCTGTACCGGCGGGATCATCCGTCTGCTGCAGAGGTGTTTTGGCTATTGGATTTTTGTAAGATACGGTGTGAACCGGTCTATGTTTTCTCGCAGATCCGCAGAAGCATTTCTCAGTAACCACCGGTGTGTATGCCGCAGCATCTCCGGCAACGAATCCGTGTCCGGCAGAGCCAGCCGACCGTACATTTTACGGATATCGCTTCCGCAATCCTGTCCGCGAAGATAATGCTTCATGTTGGCAGAGAACAGCTTCAGTGTATGGGCAAACAGATTGTTCTTGCCTGAAAGCATTTCTTTTGTGACGGTTGAACAATGCGGTGTTGCTGTAACGGATATGTCCAGAAGGAGAAAAGGTTTGTCCGGATAAATAGCAGCGGTCAGTACATACTTTTCCGGTGCCAGACTGGGAGCAAAATCCGTGAATAGTATCGGATAATGCTCTGCAAGCCGCATCGGCAGCGTCAGTAGAAACTGTCCGTTGTCAAAGCCGGAAACATCTATTGCAAGATCGATATCGGAAAATTCATCCACCTGTCCGGTAACATAACTCCCATAAGGGGTCGCAGACTGTACTTCCGGCATCCCTGCAAGACAGGCAGATAACTCGTCAAGTCGGGTTTTATATATCTCCATCAGTGCGCTGTCTCCGGGTCGGTGAATTCACATGTCAGAATCCGGTTTTCCGCTGCCAATCGGGCAAAATACCCGTTATATACCGTATCGGCGCAGTTCTGGCGGAAGGCGATGTCCTGACCGGGATCCAGCAGGAATGTATTGTCTGTAATCCGGTAGTCTGCGGGAATCTCCCCCGGCCCGCCGGATTTGTATATGGGCGCCACTCTGGCACGGTAAAAAGTGTTATTGCGGATTATGATATCGCAGAGGGGGCATTCCAGTCCGTACAGCAGCAGATGGGCGGAGCAGCCTTTGTTGGGGCGCACATCATATCCCCAGCAGTAGCCGGAGTCGATACAGACATTGTTCTCGAACACACAGTTCCGGAACCCGGTGTCCGGCTGATCGCCTGAAGACCAGATTTCAAAACACTGCTGACAGTTCCACATTACATTGTTCCGGAAAACCATGTTCACCCAGCCGGATGTGACCTGGTTGCCCTGCATGGTGATGGCCACATCGTAGATCCCGGAAAAACGGCAGTTTTCCACAAGAACATCCGACGAATCCGACCAGCATTCCACACCGTTTCCGTAACGGGTGTTGGGCGTGGGATATCCGGGCAGCCTGGAACCGCCGATTTCATGGAATTCACAGTTTCTGACAGTAGCATGATGAACAGTACCGCAGATCCCGTGGGCACCGGTTCCCTGAAAGACGATGTTTTCCACAAGAAGATTATCCGCAAAACGCATACAGTGGATGTTGCAGGCCAGCTTGATGTCATCCGAGAGGGAAGAAGGATCCGCATCGGTTTTGACGTAAACAAAACGGTCGTCATTCCAGTAATCCCATTGCCGTTCCAGGCGTTCGGGGGCAAAACGATTCCGGGGATGGATCATGCCGGAGACTTTCAGAAAACCGACATTGGTATCCGGCTCTGTTGTATTTCCGGTGTATCCGGCGGTATCCAGCAGATCCAGTTTCCAGACACCTGCACCGGTATCTTCCCAGGCGCCGGGCAGTGCGGTTTTATACTGGCTGACAACAGGTTTCGGTCCTTCGCCGTATGCTGTATATGTGGTAGGGGTGGCAGGATCCGGCCCTTTCGGCGGCATGATCCGGCCATAGAACGTATCCCCCCGCCGGAAGCTTACCGTGTCGCCGCCGGAGATGGTTCGGTTGGCTTTGGCAATGGTCTTCCAGGCAGTTTCCGGTGTCAGACCGTCTTTACAGTCACAACCGTCTGCCGCGATATAATACTTTGCCATATGTCCTCCTTTACCGGATCCGGATCACATTCCAGGAGTGCGCTCCCAGTTTGGTCTGCAGAACGCCATCGGTCAGGACTGCATTGCCGCCTGCTTCGGGAACTACGGTATCCGGCGCATCGGCAGTGTTTACAGCTTTCATGTCGTTGTTTGTGAGAATGATGTGTTCCACCGCTTCCTGCATGCCGAATGCAGACAGATCACAGGTCAGTTCCAGGTCTTCATCCATGGAACGGTTGACAGCGAAGATGGTCATGCTGCCGTCTTCCTGCTGTACCGCACAGGTTTCCAGATAGGGCACATCTGCCACCGCTTTGGTAGAATATTTCGGGCATTCCAGCCGTCCGTCCAGGACAGTACCACGGCCATATGCTGAAGCATGCAGGAAGGGGTAGAAAATGGTCTGTGCCCAGCATCTGCCGCCGTCTTCCGTATTTTCGGTCATGATCGGCGCAATCACATTGACAAGCTGCGCCAGACAGGCCATTTTCACCCGGTCACAGTGCTTCAGCAGGGTCATCAGCAGACACCCCACTACCAGAGCATCTTCAAACGTATACACATCTTCCAGCTGATGGGGCGCAACAGACCATTTTTCAAAAGGGACGCCGTTACTGTGGAACCACACATTCCATTCGTCAAAGGACAGATACATGGTCTTTTTGGAATTCTTTAGTTTCTTTACAGAATCCGCGATGGCGCAGACCGTTTTGATAAAGCTGTCCATTTCCAGCGAACAGGCCAGGAAGGAGGGCGTGTCGTTGGCCGGATTGCCGTAATAATTGTGCAGAGAAAGGTAGTCCACATGGTCATAGACATGCTGCAGTACTTCCAGTTCCCAGGCACCGCACATATGGACATTGGAACTGCCGCAGGCTACCAGCTCAATGGAAGGGTCGGTCCACTTCATCAGCTTGGCGGCTTCCGCAGCAATGCGTCCGTATTCCGCGGCGGTTTTGGCACCCATCTGCCAGCTGCCGTCCATTTCGTTCCCCAGACACCAGACTTTGATGCCGAAGGGATCTTCAAAACCGTTGGCCCGGCGCATGTCACTGTAATAGGTACCACCCTTGAAGTTGCAGTATTCCACCAGGTTGCGGGCGTCATCCGGGCCCCGGGTTCCCAGATTTACGGCCATCATAACTTCCGCACCGGCTTTTTTGCACCATGCCTGGAATTCATCAATACCCACTTCGTTGGTCTCAGTGGTACCCCATGCCAGTTCCGGACGGCGGGGTCTCTTTTCTTTGGGGCCGGTGCCGTCTTCCCAGCGATAGCCGGATACAAAATTACCGCCGGGATACCGAACAATGGGAACCTGCAGTACCTTGACCATATCCAGTACATCTCCCCGGAAACCGTCTTTGTCTGCGGTGGGATGTCCCGGTTCGTAGATACCGTGGTATACGGCACGACCCAGGTGTTCGATGAAAGAACCGAAAAGCCGGTCGTCTGTCTTCCCGACAGTGTAGGAGGGATGGAGTGTCAGTGTCGCCTGCATAAGGATTTCCTCCGTTTTTTGACAGAATTTGTGTAATTTGATTATACCATTCCGCCATGGCTTTGTCAAGCATCGGAACCAATTCGTTTTTTTGCGGACAATGGCACAGATTCCTTTCCGAAATTCAAGGGAATCCCTGTACAACCGGTGTTTTTTGTGATATACTGTACCTATATGACAAAACAGGAAACCGGTGAAGGCATTTCGGGTTTTCCGGCAGAAATGGTACGGAACCGTGAGAACGGACAGAAAAATACCCGCTTTGTGCGGTGACAGACAGAGGGAAACATGGCAGAAGCAATACTCACCTGCCGGGATCTGGCGGTAGGTTACGAAAACGGCAGAGGCTGCAGTGATATTCATTTTACGGTGCACGAGGGCGATTATATCTGTGTGATCGGTCAGGAGGGCTGCGGGAAAAGCGCACTCATGGGCGCGATTATGGGGATCGAGAAACCGCAGCGGGGTACTATTGAGTTCCTGAACCATCTGACAGCACGGCAGATCGGCTGCCTGCCCCAGAATACAGTGATCCAGACAGGCTCTACTGTATGGGAAATTGTCATGCAGGGATGTCTCCATCGGACAAAACGGATTTTTGTTGGCAGAAAAGAGAAAGAGCTGGCGCAGAAAACACTGGAACGGCTGGGGATCGCTTCTCTGGCCAAACGGAAATTCACGGAGCTTTCCGGCGGCGGCCACAGAAGGGTACTGCTGGCGAGAGCGCTCTGTGCAGCGGAACGGCTGCTGATTCTGGATGAACCCGCATACGGACTGGACGTAATGGGACGGCTGGAGCTGCATAAACAGATCGCGGCGATCAATAAGGAAGACAATCTGGCGGTAATGGTCATCGGCACCGACGGGATGACAGACGCTACCCATGTGCTCCATCTGGGAGACAGCCAGATATTCTTCGGTACCAAAGAGGAATACGCCCGTTCTGCGGCAGGACAGTTGTATGCCGTCGGACGGATCCTGTAAAACAAAATGATGTCTGCACTTGGGTACAGGCATCATTTTATATTTTATGTCGGAAAATATTCTTCCCGGACAGCGGAAAAGCTCAGTCTTTCATATAAATCATCCGCTCACCCGGGCGGAACAGGTGGTATTTCAGTGAGGAAGGGAGAACTGCATTGATAAAATCGGTGGCAGGAAGCCCATTGTTGTTGTACAGATCATAGTGCAGGGGAATCAGCATATCCGCCCCCACTTCTCCGGCCAGCAGCACCGCTTCTCTGGCGGTCAGATTACCGATGACATCATCCCGCAGCTTGTAGTAGTCCCGGCCGTTTACCGGCAGCATCATCACGTCTGCGTGGCCTATGGCTTCTGTCAGCCCATCGTACATACAGCAGTCGCCGCCATGGAAGAATACCGTTTCTCCGCGGTCTCCGGTGGGGAAAATAAACTTGAAACTCATTTCCGCGTACCCTTTGTCGGTCAGATGCAGCTGTTCGTGGGCCGCCGGAATTCCTACAAAGGAGAACCCGGGATAGCTGTATACTTTGCCTGCATCTACCGGAACGATCCGGTCTTCTGCCACACCCAGAGCCGCAAGCTTATCGGAAAAAGCACGGGAGGCAAAGAAAACCAGTTCCTTGTTGTGCTCTGCCAGCAGCGGAATGGTCCAGGGATCGGTGTGGTCACAGTGGTAGTGGGTGCAGAACACATACTGCAGATGGGGCGCAAGTTCCCCGGCCGTTACCGGAGCAGGATAATTCCGTCTCCAGAATACGGTTTCGCTGCTGCATTTCTGATCCACATAATCGGAGAGATACGGATCTATGGCAATGGCGGTATCGGGGGTGGAAAGAACGATACTCTCCTGTCCCAGATAATATACCGCTACCTGGGCAGCGTCCAGAATCTGGTTCTGCATCAGTTGGGGGACGTTTATTTGTTTTTTCATGGATACTCCTCCGGTTGGCTTTTTTCAATTCCCGCAGATTTTCAATGTTTTTTTGGGTATCTATTGACGATTATAACATCATGTGGTATGATTGTCAATACAGGGACATTATTTTTGTATACTCTGTATCCCTGCTGCGAAAATAATGACTACTACTGATAGAAACAGATCAGCCGATTGCAAAACTCACCAAAAACGAAATCAAGCACTCGAAAACCGGCTACGGCGGGCAGGGTAGAGGCCCCTGACCGCTCACTCCACTATTTCTCGGGTTTTGCAATCTATATATATATAGTGGCACATGGAATTGCAGGCACTATATCCAGCAAAACCCATTTTAAAAGTTTTTGCGGAGCTTTTTTCAAAAAGCGACCGTTTCCCCTTTACAAGAGTTTTGCAATCGGCTAATAGAAACAGATATATAGGAGGATCGCTCATGAGAGCAGTTGTGATTGAACAACCCGGTGTGATGCAGCTGAAAAATGTGCCGGTACCGGAACCGGTAAAAGGCTTTGTAAGGGTCAAAGTGGCATC